>JAYTLP010000288.1:0-4073 GCA_043729375.1 Myxococcales bacterium | reverse complement strand
TCGTGTCCATCACTGCGCAGAAGAACGATCGCCCCGATCTCACCGAGGCAAAGATCGTCGTCTCCGGAGGTCGCGGCCTGAAGGAGTCCAAGAACTTCGAGCAGGTCGCAGCGCTCGCCGACCTACTCGGTGGCGCCATGGGCGCGAGCCGCGCGGCCGCGGACGCCGGCATGGTGCCGAACGACCTGCAGGTTGGCCAGACCGGCAAGGTCGTCGCCCCGAGCCTGTACATCGCCATCGCCATCTCCGGCGCCATCCAGCACCTTGCCGGCATGAAGGGCTCGAAGACGATCGTGGCCATCAACAAGGATGCCGAGGCACCGATCTTCCAGGTCGCCGACTACGGCCTCGTGGCCAACTGGGAGCAGGCGCTGCCTGCGCTCACCGCCGAGATCAAGAAGCTGAAAGACGCCTCGCGCTGATCCGGCTCCGCCTGCCCGGAAAGGACGGAGATGGCCCTTCGATGCGAGTCCGCGTCGAGGGCCCGGACTCGTCGAAGCCGACGCCGCTCGTGTTCATCCACGGGGCGGGGAGTTCGGCGACGATCTGGCTCGACCTGTTCCGGCACTTCGAGCGCAGCCGTCGCGTCGTCGCTCTGGACCTGCCGGGGCACGGACAGAGCGAGCCGTGGCACGACGTCGCGGACGTCGACCGCATCCGGCGTTACGCGGATGCGGTCCAGCATGCGTGCGCACACTTGAAGATCGATCGCGCCGTCCTCGTCGGCCACTCGATGGGTGGACTGGTGGCGCTCGCCTGTGCTGCCGCCCACGCCGACAAGGTCGCGGGACTGGTGCTCATCGCGTCGGCGCCGGGCCTGCGCCCGTCGGAGGAGATGCTGACCGCGCTGGCGGACCGGCGCGAGCAGCACGCGGAGGTGATGGAGGGCCTCGCATGGTCCCCGACGACGGCGCGCGACACCGTCGAGCGCTGGTCGAAGACGACGATGTCGGCCGACCCCGACGTGACGCTGGCCGACTTGCGCGCGTGCGGTGCGTTCGAAGCAGCGACGGTGCTGCAGCCCACCCTGCTGCTCGCGGGCCAGGACGACCTCCTCTGCTCGCCTCGCTTCATGCAAAAAGGCGCTGCCAGGCTCCCCGGCGCAGACCTGCAGTTCGTGCCCGACGCCGGACACTTCCTCTTCCTCGAACGACCGGATAGTTCGATCGCGGCGATCGAACGCTTCCTCTCTTTCGTATAGTTCCTCTGCATGAGTGAGAACGGTGCGACGGCCGGGGGACACGGCACGGGAGCCGCGCAGGCGCGCGTCGGAACCGTGTTGCGTGTCGCGTTCGTTGGTGTGATGTCCGGCGTGCTGCTGTTCGCCGGCATCGCGCTCGTGCTGGCGCCGCTCACCGCCCTCGATCCGACGGCGGTGAGAATGCTGCGCCTTTACGGTGCCCTGCTCGGTGCCGTGGTCGCCATCGCCACGGCTGCGCTCGGTCCGAGCGGCGAGCCGCCGGGGGCGCGCCTTGCCACGCGGGTGGGCTTCGTCGTCGGAGTCTCGGCGACAGTCATCCTCGCCATCAGCACTGCCATCGCGCTCGCCATCGCACCGCTCGTCGACGGCCGCGTCGAGCGCGCGACGATCGTGGCGCTCTCTGTCGGCTGCTTCGGGCTCGCGCTCACGGTCGCCGCGCTCGCAGGCCTCGCAGCGAGCACCACGCGCAGGCCCGGCCGCCTCCCGTCGAGCGGCATGCCGCTGCCCTGGCTCGTGGGCGGCGCCACAAGCATCGTGACCGCTGCAACGTGGGCGCTGTCCGTCGCGCACCTCGTCGGGCACCTCGACGCCAATGCGCGCCAGACTTCGGTCGAGGAGGCGCGCGACCTCGCGGTCTTGCTCGGCAGCCTCGGCCCCGAGGGCAGCGACCACGCGGCCAGCGAGCTCGCTCCGCCCGGGGGCTTCATCGCGCGGCTGGCACCGACGGGCGAGATCCTGCCGGGCACGACCGCCGGCATCGAGCGCAGCGCAGCGCTCGAGATCGACGACGGCCCGCCCACCCTGTGTCGCATCCGCAAGAAGGGCGAGCGCACGCGCAGCCTGCCGTGCGGGGTGCGGACGCTCTCCGACGGTACGCGGGTCGTCGCAGCCACCAGTGACGTGTCGTTCCCACTCGAGCCCGTGATGGTGTTCGTCTGCATCGGCCTGTCGGCGGTCACGCTCGCGCTCGCGGCCGGGGTTGCGCTCGGGCGCGGCACCGCAGCCGATCTCGCGCGCGTCGCGACGGTTCTCGACCAGCTCGGCCGCATCGACGGTGGGCTCGACCGCTCCATCGTCGCCGTGTCGCTCGACGAGGTCGGGGATCTCGCTGTCGCGCTCGACCGGCTGCGGCTCCAGCTCCGCCCAGGCTTGCTCGAGCACGACGAGGCGCTGACCCGCGCGCGCGCAGCCAACGACGAGCGAGATCGCCTCCTCGCGCTCGTGTCCGAAGAGCTCCGCCTCCCCCTCGACCGGATCCTCGGGGATGCAAGCCTCCTCCTCGACGGAGACGAGGAGCTCACCGCGCCGCAGCGGGAGGACATCCGTCTCATCGTGAGCTCCGCCACACACCTCACCGGTCTCATCGAGGAGGTGCTCGATCTCTCGGCCATCGCCACGGGACAGGTCAGCCTCCACGTCGGCATCTGCGATCTGGGCGCAGTCGTCACCGATGTCGCGCGCGCGCAAAAGCCGCTCGTCGGCGCGCGCGACGTCGCCATCGAGGTGGCGCTGCCCGAGGATGGGCCCGTGTCGCTCGCCGCCGACGAGCGCCGCTTGCGCCAGGTCGTCACGAATCTCGTATCCAACGCGGTGAAGTTCACGCCCGCGGGGACCATCACGCTCACGGTCGTGCGCGAGGACGGCCACGTGATCATGACGGTGCGCGACTCCGGCATCGGCATGGACCGGGCGCAGATCCCGAGACTCTTTTCCGAGTTCGTGCAGCTCGGTACCCTGCGCGAGCGCGCGCGCGGCACCGGCCTCGGCCTCGCCATCTGCAAGCGCATCATCGAGGCCCACGGCGGAACGGTCGCGGCCGACAGCGAGCTCGGCCGCGGCACCGTCTTCACCGTGCGCTTGCCCATCGCAGGCAGAGCGCCCGCGTGAACGGCGCGCCCCCCATCGAGCCCATCGTGCGGCGCATCCTCCTCGCAGCCGCGACGTTCTCCGTCGTGACCTGTGTCGCGATGCCGCTCGTGATGCAGTCAATCCTCGATCTGGCGCCGGACCAGACGCGCTGGCTCCAGCTCATCTACGTCTCTGGCTCCCTGATGCTCATCGCCACGCTCGCAACGGGGCTGACTCTCGGGCTCCGAGGGGTTGCCGGAGCCGCGCCGGACCACGCGCTCTCCCGTCGACGAGTGCTGCGCATGCCGATCCGGCTCGCCGTCGTGATGGTGCTGGTCGTCAGCTCGTTCGAGGTCGTCACCGCGTCGCTGCGGGTGTGGGCGTCGGAGGATCCAGCCGCACTGGTCGTCGGCATCGCGCTCACGGGGCTCGCACTCATCGGCGCGCTCGCCGTGCCCGTGTTCGTCGGCACTCGCGCCGCGCTCGAGCCGCACGCGCTCTACTTCGCCAGCGCCACTTTGCCGGGCGGTCGACGCACGCGCATCGGCGCGCTGGCCGGGTACACGATCCTGTCCGTCGCCGCGCTGGCGCTCGTACCATCGGCCCTGCTCGGCAACGCGCGCCTCCTCCACCACCGAGACAACGCGATCCGCGAGCGCTGCCGTGCCACCGCGCACCGGCTCGCGATCGTCGCGAGCGATACCCATCACCTCGATTCGCTCAAGTTCGTGACCCAGCAGCGTATCGCGCACGCCACGGTGCTGCTGCGGCTGCCGTCGGGCGTGGTGGTGCCCGATGATCCGGAGTCTCATATCGGCCCGCTGACCGGCGAGGCGGCGCTGACCGGCGAGCTTCGCGGTGGCGCGGTGCTGGTCGTGCCGCGGCCGGCGCCCGTGTCCTCGGCGCCGCTGCTCGTGCTGGTGCTGCTGCTCGAGTCGCTGGTCGCGCTCATCGCGCGAGCGCTCGGCCGGGCACTCGCGCGCGATATCGGCGCCGTCACGGCACAGGTCGAAGCGCTCGCCGA
>JAYTLP010000287.1:0-18723 GCA_043729375.1 Myxococcales bacterium | reverse complement strand
TCGAACCGCCCGTCGCGCCACTGCGGCGACTTGATGATGCGCTCGTCGCTCACGTGACTACACCCGGTGAGCGCGGCGAGGAGGAAGAGGACGCCGGCGCGCAACGGCTACTGGAGCGCGTCCTTGTAGAAGTCGTCGAGGATCTTCTGGTTGTTCTTCTCGACGAGCTTGCGACGGACCTTCTGGCTCGCGGTGAGCTCGCCCGACTCGATGCTGAAGTCCGCGGGGAGGATCGCGAACTTCTTCACCGTCGAGTAGCTCGGCAGGCCCTTGTTGAGCGCGTCGATGGCGGTCTGGATCTCGGCGCGCACCTTCTCGTGCTGGGTGAGCGCCTTGTAGTCGCCGGTGAGGCCGTTGTCTCCACCCCACTTCACGAGGTCGGGCTCGTCGAGCGTGACGAGCGCGGAGACGTAATTGCGTCGGTCGCCGTGGATGACGGCCTGGCTGATGAGCGTCGACAGGGTCTTGAGCTTGCCCTCGAGGAGCTGCGGAGCGATGTACTTGCCGCCCGACGTCTTGATGAGGTCCTTCTTGCGATCGGTGATCTTGAGGAAGCCGTCGGCGTCGAGCTCGCCGATGTCGCCGGTGCGGAACCACCCGTCCGCGTCGATGGCCTCCTTCGTTGCGTCGGGGAGGCCGTGGTAGCCACGCATGACGCCTCGGCAGCGCAAGAGGATCTCGCCGTCGCTCTCGGCGAGCTTCACCTCGGTGCCCGGGACGGCCTGGCCGACGGTGCCGAACTTGTATCGGTCGGGACGGTTGACGAAGTTCGATGCCGACGCCTCGGTGAGCCCGTAGCCCTCGAGGATGAGCAAGCCGAACCCGTGGAAGAACTCCGAGATGTCGCGGTTGAGCGGCGCCGAGCCCGATACGAAGTAGCGCAGGCGGCCGCCGAAGCGATCCTTGAGCTTCGTGTACACGAGCTTGTCGGCGACGGCGTACTGCAGGGCGAGGAAGCCACCCGGGGTGCGGCCCGCCTGCCGCTCGCGCGACGCGCGCTTGCCCACGTCGACGGCCCACTGGAAGATCTTCCACTTGAGACCGCCGGCCCGCTTCGCGTCGCCGACTATCTTGTTGTAGACCTTCTCGAAGATGCGCGGCACTGCGGCGACGAACGTCGGCTTCACGGCGCCGAGGTTCTCGACGATCTTGTCGACGCGGCCGTCGATGGCCGTCGCAAAGCCGATGCTGAGCTGCGCGGCCTCCAGCACCTTGCCGAACACGTGCGAGAGCGGCAGCCAGAAGAACTGCAGGTCCTCGGCGACGAGGAGGTTCATCGACTGGATGCCCTCGGCCTCGAACACCCAGCAGTCGTGCACGAGCTCGACGCCCTTCGGCTGGCCCGTGGTGCCCGACGTGTAGATGAGCGTCGCGAGCTGGTCACGCTTCACGCCGCGCGCGATCTTCTCGAGCTCGCCGGGGTTCGTCGCGTCCCAGAGCTTGCCCTTGTCCTCGAGCTCGGCGAGCGAGATGAACCAGCCGTCATCGCCGCCGGCGGGTGCGACCGTGTCGAAGGTGATGACCTGCTTTATGTCGGGGAGCTCGCTGCGCCTGGCGCGGAGCTTCTTCACCTGCTTCTCGTCCTCGGCGAACACGATGACGGTGTTCGAGTCCTTGAGGATGAACACGCACTCGTCGGCGGTGTTCGACGGGTAGATGGTGGTCGTCGCGCCGGCCGAGCACATGACGCCGAGGTCGGCGAGCACCCACTCGACGCGCGTCCCGGCGAGGATCGTGACGCGCTGCTCGCTCTGCAGGCCCAGCGAGCGAAGGCCGGACGCGATCGCGCGCACCCGATCGCCGGTCTGCTTCCACGTCAGCGACTTCCACGTGCCGTCGGCGGCGGGGAAGCGGTATGCCTCGCGGTCGGGGGTGTTTGCGACGCGATCGAGGAAGAGATGGGCGACAGACTCGGACGACTGGCTCATGGCGCGAGACCATACACCGGCCCCGTCGGGCGTGGGCGCGCGGCGTCGAGATGACGAGCGACGCCGGGGCGCGCGGCATCTCGGGCCAGTTGACCCCAGCGTATCGCTTGCCGAGGGGTGCACTTCCGGTTCACCTTGAGGAGGCCATGATCCCTCCCTTGCCCCATGCGGCAGCCCGTCGGGCATCACGTCGTCAGGTCGCCGTCACGGGCCTCGGCATCGTGAGCGCGCTCGGCGTGGGCGTGCCTGCGTTTCGCGCTGGCCTTCAGGCAGGCCGCTCCGGGATCCGGGAAGTCACGCTGTTCTCCACCGACGGCGCGCGCACGCACCTCGGGGGCGAGTGCGAGCTCCCGTTCGTCGATCTCGACGCGCTGCTCGTTTCCAACCTGTCGCGCCCCGATGCCTTCGGGCTCGCGTCCGCGCTCGAGGCGATTCGTGACGCAGGGCTCGACGCGGAGGCGCTCCAGCGCGCAGCGCTCGTCCTCGGCACCGGCGCGGGAGGGGCACAGAACACGGAGGACTTCATCGTCGAGCGTCGCGCGGGCGGCGCGCCGGCGGCCTCTCGGCTCGTGCCGCACCAGTCATCGTCCGTCACAGATCTGGTGGGTCGCGCGTTCGGTATCCATGGGCCTCGCTCGACGATAATGACCGCCTGCTCGTCGTCGGCGACCGCCATCGGCTACGCGGGCGACCGCATCCGGCTCGGCCATGCGGACGTCGCGCTCGCGGGTGGCGCGGAGGGCCTCTGCCGCCTCACATACCTCGGCTTCAATGCGCTGCGCGCCACGTCTCCGGAGCCGTGTCGTCCGTTCGATCGCGATCGCAAGGGCCTCAACCTCGGCGAGGCCGGCGCGATGCTCGTCCTCGAGGAGCTCGAGCACGCAAGGGCACGCGGCGCACGTATTTACGCACTGCTCGGAGGCTACGGCGTCACGGCCGATGCCCACCACATGACGGCGCCGCACCCCGAGGGCGACGGCGCCGCGCGCGCGATGCTCGATGCGCTGCGCGACGCGGGCCTCGACGCGAGCGGCGTCGGCTACGTGAACGCGCACGGCACCGCCACGCACCACAACGACGTCGCCGAGACGCTCGCGCTTTGCCGCGTTTTCGGTGCGAAGAGCGATCGCCTCATGGTTTCGAGCATCAAGTCGATGGTCGGCCACACGCTCGGCGCAGCCGGCGCGGTCGAGGCCGTCGCCTCGTGTCTGACCCTCGCCGAGGGCTTCATTCCGCCCACGGTGAACCTCGAGCACGTCGATCCCGCGTTCGGACTCGACTACTGCCCGGGCGCCGCGCGTGACGTTCAGGTCGATGCGGTCCTGTCGAACTCGTTTGCGTTCGGCGGCAACAACACGTCGCTCGCGTTTCTGCGCGCGTAGCCCGCCCCCGACCTGGAACGTCTCGCTGGGCCCCAGACCGACGTGCTGGCCCGCGCATCTGTTGTGCCCGGTCGAGTCGGCGAGATTTTTTGCGGCACGGTCGCGGTGACCCATGTGGCCATCTGACCCCAGCTCCGTCCGTGCGACCGCCGGCACGATCTGTATGCTGATGCCGTGCACCGCCACCTGTACTTCCAGAGCCCGCCCATCTGGCACATCGATCTCGACGAGGCGCTCGCGACGGCCAGGACCGAGCGCAAGCGCGTCCTCCTGCAGGTCGGGCGCATCGACTGCGGCGGCTCACGCGCGCTCATCGAGAAGGTGCTCGCGAAGGAGGAGATCTTCGACTACGTCGTCGAGCACTTCGTATGCGTCGCGCGCGACGCGGACTCGCTAGACGACCGAGAGCGAGCGCTCATCGGGAAGATGCGCAACACCGCGCGCACGCCGTACTGCCTGTTCCTCGCGGACGACGGCGCGCTCGTGCTCGAGACGGCCGGCGGCCGACCTGCGGCCGTGTTCCTCAACGACCTCGTCGAGGCCGCCACCAAGAAAGTTCCGGTGTAAGCTCGGCGTCATGTCCTCTCCGACCGCTGCGCTCCTCGCCGGCTTCGATTACGTCCGCCGCAATCCCTTCGCGCTCGTGGCTGCTGCGAAGAACGCAGCCCAGCTCCGCCTGACGGTGCCTCTCGACCTCGTGCGCTGGGGCCTCGGCAAGATCCGCTCGGAGGTCGTCGGCGACTTCGCGGTCTCGAGCTCGCCACCGGGCCTGGCGCTCGAGATGACGGCGTCCGCAATGGGCACGAAGGTGGGCGTGAAGGCCGTCGTCACCATCGAGGAGATCACGCTGGGGCCCGGCCTGTTCCGCGTGAGCCTGCGCGTCACCGACCTCGCGGTCACGCCGCACGATGAGGCGGCGGGTGGCCCGATCCAGGCGCTGCTCGCGTCCGGGGCCATCGACCTGTCGAAGCCAGGAAACTTGCTCGGCTTTTTGCCGAAGAAGCCCTCGCTCATCGCCGAAGCCGAAGGCGATCGTTTCGTGCTCGACCTGCTCCAGCTCTCGAGCGTGCGCGACAACGCAATGCTCATGCGTGCGCTCACGCTCGTCACGCCGGTGCTGACCATCCGGAACGTCCTCACCGAGGACGATTGCTTGCTGGTCGGCCTGCGTGTGCGGCCGTCGGGGCTGCCGCTCGTGCTGGCGAGCCTGCGCAGCTGAGCGTGCGGCTCCGCAACGCGCTCCGGCGGACGGTTGCCCCGCTGCTCGCGCTGGCTGCGGGGTGCGCGGTCGGACATCTCGAGCAGCGCGGCGCGCCGGCGCGGCCGTTCGACGCAGTCATCGTGCCTGGGTGTCCGAGTCAGCCCGACGGGCGGCCGTCGCGGTGCCAGCTCGCACGCGCGGTATGGGCCTCGATCCTCTGGCAAAGGGGGTGGGCGTCACGCTTCATCACGTCGGGCTCGGACGTCTACTCGCCGTACGTGGAGGCGGAGGCGATCGCCCAGGTGATGACGGCGCTCGGCGTTCCGGCGGATCGCATCTGGCTCGAAGGCGACGCACTTCACACCGACGAGAACATGTTCTATTCGCTGCGCATCGCGCGCAGCCTCGGCGCACGCACGATCGCGGTAGCGTCCACGCGCGGTCATGCGCTGTGGGCGTGTCGCATGATGATCGACTGGGGTCAGGACTGTCGCTCGGTCTCGGTCGACCTCGACGAGGTGAAGAAGCAGCACGCGCTCGCCGCAGAGCTCCGCATCGAGTCGCTGCGCGCGCACGCGACGCCGGCGGAGGCCTGGGTCGCGCTGCGCGAGCGCGAACGCGCAGTTGCGCAGCGAGTCGGTCGCACGCGGCCGCCGTCGTGGATGCTGTACCCGATGATCGCCGTGATGCGGGCGTCGGGCTCGCCGTGGGTGCCGATCCCGCCGGCCGGCGAGCCGAAGCTCCAGACGTGGGCCCAGCGCAGCGCCGCGCTGGCAGGATCACCGCAACCCACCGCGTCACCTTGAGCGACGGCGCGCAGCGGGCCCGCGTGCTCTCGCACGGTTGAGCCCGGGAACGACGCTTGCTGAACAGAGCGAGCATGAAGTGCTGGCTCGCGTGTAGGTTTCCCCTTTCGGGCTGCAGCCCCGTCGGTGCTGTGGAGGAGGCTTGCGTCGTGGATGCACCAGCTCCGCCGCGCGTCGTGGAGCTGGCCGGGTCGCTGCTCGCGTGCAGGAAGCTCGATGCGCAGTAGCGCCTTCGCCCCACGCTGCACGGCGAGGTCGGCATCGGTGAGCTCGTCGCCGCGCTCGCGCCGCTGTCGTCTTGCCCGATCATCGTGGGGAGCGGGGCGTCGCGCGCGGGCAAGGTGTCGATCGACGCTCCCGACCTGTGCTCGCGCCGCGCGAGACAGTCGACCTGCTCGTCACGGCGGTCGACAGCCTGGGCCTCTCGCTCGAGGAGACCAACAAGGCGCTGCGCATGGTGGACAGCGCGAGGGGACGCGAGACCGCGGCGCCGGGCGGTGACGGCACCAGGGAGGTGTACGTGCTCCGGCTCGTGCGCCTGCAAGACATCGGCGCGGAGGAAGCCGTAGCCACCGTCGGAAAGCTGCGGTCCGAGGATGGCGAGGCTCTCGCGGTTGCGTCGAGCCGTACGCTGCTCCTCGTCGACAAGCGCGCGCAGCGCGAGCGCATGGAAGCCCTCGCCCACGCGCGCTATCGGCCTGCGATACCCGGCCACGTGTTCGTGCTCCCGGCGCATCGACAGCGCCCGAGCGATCTCGTGGATGCCGTCGAGAAGTTCGCGCTCGGGACGCTCCCCGGGTTCGAAGAGCCGGAGCCGGATCGGCCCTCGCTCATCGCGGTCGATGCGGCCCGGATGATCTTGCTGGTGGGCGGCGAGCTCGCGTACACCCGCGTCGCGGCGCTGCTCGAGCGCATCGATCCGCCGATGCGCTCGAGCGAGGAACGCGGCAGCGTCACCGCGGTCTTCTACCTCGAGCGCGTCAGCGCGGAAGATCTGGCCGCGACATTGAAGGAGATGCTGACGCAATCTCGTCGCAGCTCGGGCGCAGCGGTCACCGCCGCGGGCACGGACGGCATCACCGGGGGCGCGATCGAGTGGGAGGTGAAGCGGGTTGCCGACGAGGAGAGCAACGCGCTCGCGGCGACCGGAAGCGTGAGCGTCCTCGACTCCGTCCGCTCGATCTGCCGCGTCGCCAGGTCTACGTGGAGGTGGCGGTGCTCGACCTCACCGCCGACCTGTCACGCGCGGTGGGCATCGCGCTCAGTAAGGCCGGTTCACCGACGAGCAACAGCGGCGCGCTCGTGTCGTCGTCGAGCTCGACGGTGAGCAACATCGACACCTCGGTGCTCGCAAAGGCGCTGGGGGGAGGCGGCCTCTTCACAAGCAACATCGATATCGCCGGTCAGACGATCCCCAGCTTCGGCTTCGTCATCCAGGCGCTCGAGACACAACGCGACGCCAGCGTGCTCTCACGCCCGCACCTTCCGACCCTCGATGACCAGAAGGCCAGCATCCTCGTCGGGCAGAAGATCCCGTTCGCAGTCGGCAACATCGCATCGGCTTCCGGCGGTCCGACGGGCGGTGCGCTGTCCACGACCTGCAGCCGTGAAGACGTCGCGCTCGAGTTCGAGCTCACGCCCCACCACGGTGGTGGTGCACGACGGTGTGCTCGGCGGGTTGCACACGGAGAGCGAGTTCGACAGCGTGGAGCGCGTGCCGTTCCTCGGTGAGATCCCGGTCGTCGGCAAGCTGTTCCAGACGAAGACGCGGCAGCGCACGAAGCAGGACCTGCTCATCGTGCTCACGCCGTGTGTCGTTCGGGACAGATCGGATCTGCGGCGCATCCACGATCGCAAGGAGGCGGAGCTCCACGAGCGCTCAACGATGTTCGGCGATCCCATCGCGTACGGCCCGCATGTCGACCACGCACGCAAGCGCGGCCTGCTCGAAGAGTTCAATCGCGCTGGTCGCGTTGCAGAAGACAACGCATGGCGCGCGCGCAGCTCGGTCGCGGCCTGCGGCTGATGCCGGGCGAGGTGCGCGTGCGCCCGGAGCTACGGCGTGACGGTGATCGCCGTCGAGACCGGGTAGCGGCTGCGCGAGTCGACGACGTAGAGACGCGTCGCACCTGTCGGTGTGCCGGCAGGCACCTTCGCCGTGCTCGTGAGCACGCCCGTCGCGTCGGTGGTGCCGGTACCGGCGAGGGCGCCGGTCGGACTGCCGATGGTGATCTGCACGGTGGCGCTCGCGGCGAAGTTCGAGCCGGCGACCCAGAAGGCGCTGCCGATGGGCTGGCTGTCGGCCGAGATTGCGATGACGGGGCCGTAAGCCTCGACGGTGCGGAGCAGCTCGCCGAGCGCGCTCCCCGCGATGACGTAGATGCGGCCGTCGGGGCCGATCGCGGCGCCGTGACGCCAGCGCGGCCCAGCGAGCGGTGCCGCATTCACCCACGCGTCGGGCTGCGTCGCGCTGGCCGGTCGGTACGCCACCGTGCTCGAGTAGATCTGACCGCTGGCGAGGTTCGCGCCGCCCGGGACGTAGATCCGGCCATCGGGGCCGAGGACCCCGGGCGCGTTCCCTCGCGGCGCGGGCAGGCTCGCGGCAACCGTCCATTTGCTGCCGGCAACGGTGTACGCCTCGACGCTGCCGAGGGTCACGCCACCTGCAACACCACCGATCGCATAGATGCGACCGTCATTGCCCGTAGCCGACGCGAGCGCAGCGCGCGCGTTCGTGAGCGGTGCCGCGGGGTTTAGCGCAGTGTCCCCCGCAGCGAACGACTGGTTGAGCGCCTGCGGCATGCCCGTGGCGTCGGTGCCGCCGAAGACATAGACCCGACCGTCGGGACCGACCGCGGCGCCGGGTGCGACGAGCGTGGCGGCGAGGCCGGTCTGGGTCGTGAAGCTCGATGACGTCGTGATGACCTCGGTGGTCGTCTGTGGGCCACTCGTGTCCATGCCGTAGAGGACGGCAAGGAACGTGCTCGTCGACACGGTTGCAGCCGCAGCGCGCTTGTTCTTGAGGCTCTGGGACGCGGACCAGCCGGCTGTCACATCGAGCTTCTCGACCACGTCGAGGCTCGCGCCGGTGCGGTCGCGGCCGCCCATCACATAGAGCACGCCGTCGGGTCCGCGCCCGACCGCCACGTCGGCGCGGCCGATCGGCGCGGCTCCGGGATCGGTCGGCGCGGTACCAACGGCCACCCAGCTCGGTGGACCGGAGACGACCTCGCAGTGCGCCTGGACGCACGCGCCCGTCTGGCAATCGATGTCGACGAGACAGGTGGCAGCGACGTCACAGGGCGCGCACTGGCCACCGCAGTCGATGTCGGTCTCCCCGATGCTCAGCACGTGATCGCTGCACGCAGCGCCGCCATCGATGACGCCGGCATCGCCGCCCGATGCCAGGTCGTTGCCCGCGAGGTCCGTGACGACGGCGGCATCGACTTCGAGGTCGCTGTGGCCGCGAGTGAGCGCGTCGAAGTCTGTGCACGACGACAGGAGCAGCAGACCGACGAAGGGAAGGACGCGCATCAGAAATGCCCTCGCAGGCTGGTGACGGACGGTTCGAGCCCGGCGCGATCGCCGGACGGGTGCTTCCTCGCGAGCACGCCCCACAGGATCGCGTCGACGACCGCGAGGCCGCCGCCGATGCCGAGGAGCGCGTAGGCCAGTGGCTCGCGCAGGCGAAGCGGGCGCACGTCCCCGGGGGCGCAGGCGGGCGCGCAGGTGGAGCGCAGGTGCGCGAGGTCGCGGCGCTCGGTGCCGAGCAGCGCTGCCCCGGCGACGAGGCTGCCGAACGCGATCGGCGCAAGCACGATGGGCGCGGCGAAGCGGCGAAGCGGCCGGTCCTCGCTCGCGGTGCGCGGGGCCGTGAAGGCCACGACCGGCGCGGGCCGCTGCGCATCGAGGCTCGCCCGCGCCTTCGCCTTGGCCGCGCTGACCGACGGGCTCGGGTGCGCAAACTCGGCCAGCTCGTACTCGACGATGGCCTCGTCGTAGCGCTCCTTTTCGGCCAGCGCCTCGGCGCGCATGAAGTGCTCGCGAGCAAGCTCGAGCCGCTCGCTCTCCTGCTCGACCTTCTGGTCGACGTGTTCCTTGCGCGGCGCACCGTTTGCGACGAGAGGTGCAGCGAAGACCATACAGGCGGCGAGCCGGAGGGCGGTCATCGCCACGATTTTACCCCAAGCCGCGCCCACTCGAACAACCTCAGACACGGGCGGGCGAAGCCGCGAGGGCCGCGCGCGCGATCGTGTCGAGGATGACGCGCGCGGTCGCGCGACGCGTGCCGCCGAGCAGTGGGTCGTCGTCGACGACGTTGCTGTCGACGTAGCTGCCGAGCGCGGCCTCGATGGCGAGCGCGCCGGGCTGGCTGGCCGCAAGGTCGAGCGCGCTGAAGTCGAGGCGGCGCAGCATCTGCCGTCGCGAGGCCTCGACGCAGCGGACGATCACGGCCGCGTGCAGCAGCAGCACGACGGTACCTTCGATCGACAGCTCGCGCGCGTGGCCCTGTACGTAGTGGCCGATGGCGGGTTGACCACGCATCAGCTCGCCGACGACGGTGGCGACATGGTTGGGGTCGCTCGCTCCCGACGAGATCTCCTCGACGACGCGCTCCACGGCTTTGCTCGAGATGGGCATGTAGGTTCCTTGCGGGCTGGAAGGGCTCAGCGTGCGGTGGTCGAGATGCGATCGAGCAGGCCACGCACGCGTGGATCGTCGGCCTGCGGACACAGGATGTGGACGCCGTCGGGCTTGTGCTCGATCGAGAGCTCGATGCCGAGGTACGGGTCGAACAGATGGTCGGCCTCGCGACGCCATGCGCGCGGGATCTGGAGGTGCGTGCCGTTCAGCTCGACCTCGTGAGTGGGCAGGCGGAGCAGCGTCTGGTCGAGTCGCCTCGTCGCGACGAGCGGCAACGTCGCGAGGCACATGAGCGCGTAGAGCACGGCGGCGCCGATCGCGAGGCGGCGGCCGAGCGGGGAGGCATCGTCGGCGGGGTGCAACCCCAGCGTCGCGACGAGACCCGCCGAGAAGCCGCCCAGGTGCGCGGCCGAGTCGATGAGCGGGAGCTGCCAGCCGAGGAAGGCCTGGATCGCACCGAGGAACAGGAGGTTGCCGAGCAGCATCCGTCTGACGGCGGGGTGAAAGTTGCGACGGCGGACGAAGACGACGACGGTCAGCGCGGCGAGAAGTCCCATGATTGCCCCCGATGCACCGACGGACAGCCCGCGGTCAGCCCACAGGGAGGCGAGCGCGCCTCCGAACGCGGACGCTGCATAGACGACGACGAGGCGAGGCCAGCCGAGGACCTCCTCCGTGGTCCGCCCGAGGACGAAGAGACCGTACATGTTCGCGACGAGGTGACCCGGGCTCGCGTGGAGCCATGCCGCGCTGACGAGGCGCCACGGCTCGCCCGCCGCGACGGCCGGTCCGTACAGCGCGCCCGCGCGCGCGAGGCCGAGCTCGTCGCGGTCGAGATGAAGCAGCGCGAGCGCGATCGCCACGAGGATGTTGATCCCGACGAGGAGCAGCGTGATGGGCGCGCGCCGTCGCGTGGGCACCGCGGCGCGCGCCCCGAGCTCGAGCATTCGCTGCGCGACCTGTGTCGCGACCGCGCGTGTCTCGGGCGCCGATGCCGGCGCGTCGCGCACGACCTCGCGGAGACGCCCGACCTCCGCGGAGAGCAGCTGCTCGCGGATCGATCGGTCGGCGAGCAGCTGCTCCACGAGCTCGCCCATCCCGGTGCCCGCGACGAACGCGAGACGCGCGCGCGTGGCCAGCAGCTGCGCGCCGCGCTGTCCGACCGCTGCGGCAGCCTGCGCTTCGACGAGCACGAGCAGCTGCAGCGCCGCGCCCAGCTGGCCGCGTGCCGAGAGCGCCGCGCCGACCGCCGAGGCGAGCTCCGGAGACCGCCGGTACGCGTCGGTACCGAGGTATCGGCGGGCCACCGCGAGCGCGCCATCGACGTCGTTCGTCGTGAGCAGCAGCAGGACCATGCTCTCGCGCAACGACCGTGCCTCATCCGCGTCTCGCGTGGCTGCGATGCGGCGCTCCAGCTCCGTCACCGCGCGCCCGACGTCGCCGCTCCGTGCAGTCCACTGGTGCTCGAGACCGCGTCTTCGGCGACTCGTGACCGCGCCCGGCGTCAGGAGCTCGCGCACCTTCGCGACGCGCAGCGCACCGCGCAGGCGGTCACGCCGGTAGAGCGCATGCTCGGCGAAGTCGAGCAGCGAGGGCCCGACGGACAGGAGGACGCCCACGAGCTCCGCGACGAACGCGATGACCTCGCTCTGCAGCGAGCGCGCGATCGCGAGGGCGACCAGGTCCCCGCCCAGCAGCAGCGCGTGGCCGGCCTGCTCGCGTCCGCCGCGCAGCAAGAGCGCGACGAGCATCGTGGCCACGAGCGAGCCGATGAGGAGCAGCGTCAGGTCATCGAGCGCCGACGGCACGGTGTTTACGTCTCCGTGTAGGCGCCCATCGCGCGGAACTTGCGATAGCGCTGCTCGAGCCTCGTCGGCACGTCCAGCGCGCCCAGCTCGCCGAGCGCCTCCGCGATGACGTCTCCCACTCGCTGCGCGCTGAGCACCGGGTCTCGGTGCGCGCCGCCGTCGGGCTCTTCGATGAGCCGATCGGCGACGCCGAGCTCGACGAGATCGGCCGCGGAGATGCGCAGCTCCTTCGCCGCGGTCTCGACGGCGCGCTGGTCTTTCCACAAAATCGACGCGCAGCCCTCCGGCGAGATGACGGAGTACACCGAGTACTCGAGCATGAAGATGCGGTCCGCGACACCGAGTGCGAGCGCGCCCCCCGAGCCGCCTTCCCCAACGACGGTGCAGATGATCGGCACCTGCAGCAGCGACATGACCTCGAGGTTCTTCGCGATGGCCTCGGCCTGCCCGCGCTCCTCCGCGTCGATGCCCGGATACGCGCCCGGCGTGTCGATGAAGGTGAGGATGGGCAGCCCCTTCTCCGCGGCGAGCCTCATCAGGCGCAGTGCCTTGCGGTAGCCCTCGGGCCGCGGCATGCCGAAGTTGCGCTTGACGTTCTCCTTGGTGCCGCGGCCCTTCTGGTGCCCGATGATCATCACGGGCTGCCCGCGGAACCTGCCGACGCCCCCCACGATTGCGGGGTCGTCACGGAACGCGCGATCGCCATGTAGCTCGACGAAATCGTCGACGAGAAAGCCGATGTAGTCGAGCGTGAAGGGTCGCAGCGGGTGCCGCGAGAGCAAGACCTTCTGCCACGGAGTCAGCGCGGCGAAGACCTCGCGCTCGAGCTCGCGAGAGCGGCGCTCGAGCCGCGCGATCTCCATGTCCATCTGTCCGGCGCCGAGCTGCCTGAGCTCGTGGATCTTGCGCTCGAGCTCCGCGATGGGCTTCTCGAAGTCGAGCGCGAAGCGAGCATCGAGCGGCGCGCGCGGGGCGGGGACGAGCGCGTGCACGGAGGCGGAGTCGCCCGGGGTGGGCGCCTCGAGGTGCAAATCGGGGCGTTCGTCCATCGGCGGAACCTTATACCTCGGCCGCTACGTCAGCCAGCGCGGGAGCTTGTGCGCGAGCGCGGCGTCGAGACCGAGCGTACGGCCGCTGTGGCCGAGGAGCAGGGCGAGGGTCATCGCGACGAACGGGGCGGTCTGATTGGCGTCTGCCCCGTCGCCTCGCGCGAGCATGAACGAGGCGGTGAGCACCACGCCGCCGAGCGCCGCACCGCGCGTGATGAGCCCGGCCAGCAGCGCCGCGCCGACGCACAGCTCACCGCCGCACACCAGCCACGAGAACAGCTTCGCGTGCGGCAGCACCACTGCTTCGAGGAACGGGCGATAGGCGGCGTACGTGCGGCCTTCCTTGAGCCAGCCCTCGAGGACGGCGGCGAGCCGGGGCTCCTCGAGCCAGCCGGTCGAGAGCTTGGTCAGTGACGCACGCAGGAACACCCAGCCGACGAACAGGCGGATGGGAAGGAGGGCGGGCGTGGTCTCAGGCATCATCCCGCCCCGACCTCTCGTAGACGTGCAGGGTCGCGGGCTGCGAGTTGCCCGGATCGTCGAGCGGCTCGGGCTCGCCGATCTCGATCCAGCCGTCCGGCACGCCGCCGACGAGAAATGGCACCACGGTATCGCCGCTCACCTGGCCGGACACGCGCGTCACGTACATGCGCTGCACGTGCGGGAGCGCCTCGGAGTAGATGCGCGATCCGCCGGCGATGAACAGCTCGTCCTTTTCGAGGCGTGGCGCGAGCAGCAGGGCCTCGTCGAGCGAAGCGACGCGGTGCACGCCTGCCGGCAGCTCCGCGGTGGAGGAGACCACGATGGTCTTGCGCCCCGGTAGCGGCTTGCCCGTCTCGGCGAAGGTGCGCCTGCCGACGACGAGCGTGTGCCCCATGGTCAGCGACTTGAACCGCCGCATGTCCGCGGGCAGGCGCCAGGGGATGCGGCCGTTGCGGCCGATGACGCCGTTCTCTGCCACGGCGACGATGAGCGAGATCCTCATACGGCCACCTTCGCCTTGATGCCGGGGTGCGGGTCGTACCCTTCGAAGCCGATGTCGTCGTACGAAAAGGCGAACAGGTCGCGCACCGCGGGGTTCAACTTCAGGGTCGGCAGCGCGCGTGGTGCTCGCGTGAGCTGGAGCCGCGCCTGCTCGACATGGTTCGTGTAGAGGTGAGCATCGCCGAGCGTGTGCACGAAGTCGCCGGGCTGAAGATCGCTCACCTGAGCTACCATCGCCGTGAGCAGCGCGTAGGACGCGATGTTGAACGGCACGCCGAGGAACAGGTCACCCGAGCGCTGGTAGAGCTGGCAGGAGAGCCGACCCTTGGCGACGTACATCTGGAACAGCGTGTGACAGGGCGGCAGCGCCATCTTGCCGACATCGGCGGGATTCCACGCGGACACGACGAGCCGCCGCGAGTCGGGGTTGTGCTCGATACCGGAGAGCAGGTCGGCGATCTGGTCGATGGTGCGACCGTCGGGTGCCTGCCACGCACGCCACTGCTTGCCGTACACCGGGCCGAGCTCGCCTTCGGGCGACGCCCACTCGTCCCAGATGCTGACGCCGGCGTCCCTGAGCGGCTGCACGTTGGTGGCGCCGGAGAGGATCCACAGGAGCTCGTGCACGATCGACTTCACGTGCAGCTTCTTCGTGGTCACGAGCGGGAAGCCCTTGGACAGGTCGAAGCGCATCTGCGCGCCGAACACGCCGATCGTGCCCGTGCCGGTTCGATCTCCACGAAGCGTGCCCTCGTCGAGCACGCGCTGCAGCAAGTCGAGGTACGCCTTCATCGCGCGGCAACGTAGCACAGCGCCAAAGCCGCATCGGGCTTGTCGGATGTCGGGCGTTGCTGGAGGCTCCCCTCATGAGCCGCGACCCGCGTGACACGCCCATCGACGATCTCGAGCTCAGCTCCAACAGCGCGGCGTGGGTGCGCAGCCTCTGTGTCGCGACGGTGGGGGAGCTGCTGGCGCTGCCGACCCTCGCGCCGCCCGACGCGATGATCGAGGAGGAGCTAGGCGCCCACTTCGAGGAGCTGGGCCTCACCTACGAGGGCGAGGTGGTCGAGCCGGAGTAGTCAGCTCAGAGCGGCTTCGACTCGTCCGTCGGTGGCGTCGCCGCCGCAGCTGCGGCCTTCGTGAAGCGACGCTCGTTGAGCCACTGCGCCACGCGCTGGAAGTCGCCGAAGCGGGTCATCTTGCCGACGGCCCCGAGGAAGACCATCGCGACGTCGTGCTTGGACTCCTTGACGGCGAAGCGGGCGGCGATGGCGAGGCAGTAGAGCGCCACGTCCGTGTAACCCGTCTTGCCGGCGAGGACCTCCCACTTCGAGCTGCGCGCGATGATGTCGGTGTTGTTGTACTCGATGGCCCAGCCGGGCTTGCCGACGGGGTGGGCCACGTACTGCGCCTTGTGCGTGATCTCCGAGATGAGGGGCTGCGCGATGGCGGCCTTGAGCATGCCGGCGACGTCGCGTGGCGTCGACACGTTGCCGTAGTTGAGGCCGACCGGATCCTCGTAGTGCGTGTGCTTGAGGCCGAGCGCCTTGGCCTTCTTGTTCATCTCGGCGGTGAGGTGCGCCGGGTCGAGCCCGACCGCGCGACCGAGCGCCGGGACCGCGCGGTTGTCGGACGCCATGAGCGCCGCGTGGATGAGGTCGCGGTTGGTGAACGCCATCCCCTTCGGCAGCCGCGAGCGCGCGCCGTGGAGTGCGATGAGCAGGTCGCTGTCGGTGATGGTGGTTTCGCCATCGAGATCGAGGTTGTGGTCGAGCACCACGAGCATGGCCATGAGCTTCGAGATGGACGCGATGGAGCGGACCGCATCCGGGTTCTTCGCGTGCAGCAGCTCGCCGGTGGTGAGGTCGATGACCACCGCCGCCTGCGCCTGGATGTTCGGCGTCCCACCCTTCGTGTAAACGGAGACCGCGCGCTCTGCGGCGACGTGGCGCACTTTCTTCTTGGGCTTGCCGGCAGCCGCTGCGGGCGACACCGCTGCGAGCGACATCGCCAGGGCGAGAGACAGAGACTGTGCCAGGGACGAACGACCACGCATCGTCCGGGCAAGATGGCAGACGGTCCGGCGGGTCGCAATTTCCCGCCACGCAACTTTCGTCCCGCTCGTGCCGATAACCGGTTTGCGGTACACTCGGACAGCGAGGGACGATGCCGAATTACGGATCTGGCTGGAACTGGTCGCAGGGGAGCTCGGGCTCCTCATCCCAGGCGAACACTGGAACGGGCGGGCGCTCGGGCTACACGGCTGGCTGGTTCGCTCTCGAGATGGACAACCAGGCGGTCCCCGTCGGTTTCGTCACGCAGATGGACGGCGGCGCCTTTCGGTCCGACGCCATCGAGAACCCGATCGGCTCCGACCCGTTCATCGCCAAGTTCGCTGGCAAGCCGAAGTACGACGACATCACCATCGGCATCGGTATGCCGAGCACGGCGCGCCTTTTCCAGTGGGTCGCCTCGGCCGTGTCCAACCGGCCGGAGCGCCACACCGGCGCGCTCGTCGGCTTCGACAACTTCGCAGGACGGCGCGAGCGCTCGCGCCGGATCTTCGACCAGGCGCTCATCAGCGAGATCGCGTTTCCCGCGCTCGACGCCTCGAGCAACACCGCGGCCAACATCACGCTCAAGATCACACCCGAAACGCTGCGCTACCAGGTGGGCAAGTCCACGTTCGCGGCGCAGCAGGCCCGGGACGAGGACATCAAGCAGAAGCGCTGGTCCACTTCCAACTTCGGCTTCAAGCTCGACGGCATCTGGGGCTCCGGGACGCAGCGCAACATCCGCGTCGAGGGCTTCACCATCAAGCAGTCGGTCCTGAGCTACGACGCCGGCAACCGCCTCGAGAGCTACAAGGAGCCGGGTCGCATCGAGTACCCCAACCTGGTCGTGACGTTCGGCGAGGAGAACTTCTCCACCTGGTACGCCTGGTGGCAGGAGTCGGTGGTGGCGGGCAACATCACCCGCCGCTCCGGCGCCATCTCCTGGTACGCGCCCGACCTCAAGACCGAGCTCATGCGCCTCAACGTGGACGGCGTCGGCATCCTCGGCCTGGAGGTAGATCGCTACGAGGCAGGCAAGGAACAGATCGCGCGCGGGAAGGTGACGCTCTTCGTCGAGAACATGACGCTCGTCCCTGGCGCCGGCAACGTGTGACGCGCCGCCGTGACGCGGCACGCTTTTTCTCGCATCCGCATCCACATTTTTCGCGCATCCGCATCGAACCCTGAGCAGAAGATCACGTTCTGCGCCCGCGACCCCATGTTAGCGTGGCGAAGATCTCGCTCGATTGTCCTGGAGGATGCCCTTGCGTACGAACCTGCTTTGCCTGCTCAGCGTCGTGTTCCTCGCCGGTGCCTGTCGCTCCGGTGAGAACCCGCAGTACGACCTCAGCCCGGGCAAGGACGCCTCGCAGCCCCCCACCGACTTCTCCGGCGTGGATCTCACGGGCGTGGACCTCACGACGCCGCCCGCCGACCTCGCGACGGCAGACCTCTCCGGTGCCGATCTAGCGCAGGCCGATATGGCCGGCACCGATCTCGCTGCTCCCGACCTCGCGGTCCCACCGGCGGATGCCGGCGTCGGCGATGGCGCCGTCTTGCCGCCTGACATGACCGGCGTGGACCTGGCCTATCCACCGCCGTTTGCAGCGGCGAAGTCGTACGCAGTCGGCGGAGGTCCCCTCGCGCTGGCCACCGGGGACGTGAATGCCGACGGGCACGCCGACCTGGTCGTGACCAATGTCAACGCGCCGACTGCCGCAACGCCCGTCCCGTCCACCATCAGTGTCCTCCTCGGCGTCGGTGACGGTACGTTCGGCACGCAGGCCACGTTCCCGGTCTCGGCCATCCCGTTCAGCGTGGCGCTCCGTGACATCGACGGCGACAACAAGCTGGACGCCGTCGTCTGCGGCTCCACGGGGCTCGACATCCTGCACGGCGACGGCGCCGGCAGCTTTGCGAGCATCCTCCACGTCTCGGCTGGCAAAGCGACCTCCGCTCTTCGTGATTGCATTGTGCTCGATGTCAACGGCGATGGGCGCCCGGACATCGCCGAGCGCGACGTCGGCAATGCGAGCGTGATCATCTACCCGGGCCAGGTCGCCGGCGCTGGCACCACGTACACCGCCGGGACCGCGGTGACGTTCCCGGTGTCCTCCGCTGCGGGCCGCATCCCAACCGCGCTCGGCTCGGGCGATGTGAACGGCGACGGCAAGGTGGACCTGCTCTCGGGCAACTTCGTCAGCAGCTCGCTCAGCACGTTTTCGACCCTGCTGAACACCTTCACCACCGCAGGATCCGTCCCGTCGTTCGCGGCGAGCAGCGCCGAGGTCCAGACCGGAAGCGTATCGACCTTCGCGGGCGTCTTCGACCTCGACGGCGCAAACAAGCTCGACATCGCGGTCGTCAATACCGTGAGCAACACGGTGGGCATCTACCTCTCCGACTCGGCCGTCGCCGGTACGGTGAGCTTCGCCGCGGTCGCGTCGTACGCGGTCGGGTCTGGTCCCCAGGCGCTGACCATCGCAGACATGGACTCGGACGGGTTCAAGGACCTCGTCGTCATCAGCCTCAACACCAGCACGGTGAGCGTGCTCTACGGCGACGGCTCGGGCGTGTTCGGGGTCCCGAACGCCAAGCGACTCGGCACGGAGACCGTCACGGTAGGAACATCCCCGTCGGATCTCGTGCAGGGGACGTTCAACGCCGATGCCAAGATCGACATCGCCACGGTGAACCAGGACTCGAACGACGTCTCCGTGCTCATCAACCGCCGCTAGCCGTCCAGTGCGGCCGAAGGCGTACCGGCTGGAGAGCTTCGGCGTGCCGTACGACAACGCGGTGGAGCGGCCCCGGGGGGTAGAGGTGTTCCCCGAGGCCGCGCTCCGTGCCGTGCTCCCGCCGGCGAC
>JAYTLP010000286.1:0-13957 GCA_043729375.1 Myxococcales bacterium | reverse complement strand
CTCGAGCGCACGCTGAGCGGCCGCACCCCCGCCCGACTGGTCGTGACCGTGCTCACGATCAGCCTGCTCATCGCGCTCGGCGTCGGTCTCGGCGTGCTGCTCTCCGGCGAGCCGATGCCGGCCACACCAGCGGGACCGACACCGCAGGCTGCGCCGCCAGCGCAACCCGCGCCGACGTCCGCCGTCCCCTGAAGTGCTCAGCAACACGCCGGAGCGGGTGCCCGCCGCGTTGACCGCAGCGTCGGCGGAGGTTTATGGTGGAGGCGCCCGTGAACCGCGAGCCCCACGCCACCAGCTTGCTCGACGAGGCCCCTGCCTTCACCCGGCAGCGTCGTGGCGGCACGTTCTTGGTCATCAAGGGGCCCGACCGTGGTGAGCAGATCCGGCTCGGCGATCAGCCGGTCACGTTCGGCTCGGCCCCCAGCTGCGACCTCGTGCTGTCGGACACCACGGTCTCGAGGCGCCACGCGATGGCGGTGCTCGAGGGAGACGAGGTGCTCGTGCGCGACCTCGGCTCCACCAACGGTACCTCCATCCAGGGCTCGCGCTTCAAGGAGCTGACCGTCAGCTTCGGCGCCGAGATCAAGGTGGGCCGCACTGTCATCAAGTTCCTGCCGGAGGAAGAGGTCGTCGAGCCCGACGAGGCCGAGAGCGACCACTTCGGTCAGCTCGTCGGCCGCGACGCAAAGATGCGCCGCCTGTTCGCTCTGCTCTCCGACATCTCGCCCAACGACGCGACGGTGCTCATCGAGGGCGAGACCGGCACCGGCAAGGAGCTCATCGCCGAGGAGATCCACGACCACTCGAAGCGCAGCAAGGGCCCGTTCATCGTGGTCGACTGCGGCGCCATCCCGCGCGACCTCATCGAGAGCGCACTGTTCGGCCACGTGAAGGGCTCCTTCACCGGTGCGGTGGCCGACCGCAAGGGTGCGTTCGCCGAGGCGCACGGCGGCACCATCTTCCTCGACGAGATCGGCGAGCTGCCCATCGACATGCAGCCCGCACTGCTGCGTGTCCTCGACAAGCGCGCAGTGCGCAAGGTCGGCTCGAACACGTACGAGAAGGTCGACGTGCGCGTCGTCGCTGCCACCAACCGCGACCTGCGCGAGGAGATCGCGAAGAAGGCCTTCCGCGAGGACCTGTATTACCGCCTCGCCGTCATCCGCGTGCACCTGCCCGCGCTGCGCGAGCGCGGTCACGACATCACTCTGCTCGTGGAGCACTTCGTGAAGTCGTTCTCGGCCGGTCGGAAGTTTGCCGTCACCGCCGATGATCTTTCACGGCTGCGGGCCTACAGCTGGCCCGGCAACGTCCGTGAGCTCCGCAACGTGATGGAGCGCGCGTGCGTTCTCGCGAAGGGAGACTCTCTCAACCTCGACGAAGTCCTCGGCGCCGATGGTCCCGGCCAGCCCGCGCTCGGCATCCGCACCGACCTGCCCTTCAAGGAAGCAAAGGGGCAGCTCGTCGAGACCTTCGAGCGCGAGTACATCGTGGACCTCATGAAGCGGCACAAGATGAACCTTTCCGCCGCCGCGCGCGAGGCGCAGATCGATCGCAAGCACTTGCGCGAGCTCATCCGCAAGTACGGCCTCGACCCGCGTCACGAGCCGGTCGACGACGACGCCGGGTAGTCGCCCTACTTCTTCGCGGCGCCGTCCTTCTTCGCGCTGCTCTCCTTCTGCAGCCTGTCCATGACGCGCTTGCCGATGTCTTGCCCCCACGTCTGACCGGCGATCATCGACTCCTGCGTGACGGCCGGCATCTCGGCAACGAAGTGCTTGCCCGTCGGGGTCTCGTAGAAGCGGATGAGATTCTTCACATCCTCGCGCGAGAGGTGCTTGTCGTAGATCGGGACGATGAGCTCGCCCAGCTCCTCCGGCTTCACCTCCTTCTGGAAGTCCGCCCAGAAGCGCTCCGGCACCTGCGGCATCGCCTGCTTCATGCTCGTCATCATCTGGGTCATCACCTGCGCGCCGATCTGCGCGGAGCCGGTGAGAACGAGCAGCTTCCGGATGTCGGCCCGCTTGGCTGCGTCGCCGTCCGCATGCGCGAGCGGTGCAACGCAGAGTGCGAATGAAACGGCAACAGCGCGCAGCGACATCAGATCTCCTCGGGCGGGACGGGTGTGGAAAGTCGGTCAGTAACGAACATAGATTCGGGTGGAGTGCTCGGTGTCGTCTGCGACTTCACCGTCGACGGTATGGATCTCGCCGGTGCGCGGCGACCACAGACCGATCTGGTGAGCGCCCGGCTGGACGTTGATGCGCGCGTCGTTGGGGCACGTGACGCCCGTGTCGTTGCCATCGACCAGGATGCGCATCTCGCCCGCCGAGTGGCAGCGGACCTTGAGGCCGCCAACGCCCGCGACGGTGCCCGGGAGCTTCGCCGGCACGAGTGTCTCGTCGATGGTGGCGCCCGACACCACCTCGCGCTCGACGTACCTGAAGCCCGGCAGCATTAGCCCGAGCCGGTGCGTCCCCGCCGGCACCGCGAGCGACACCGGCGCTGCGCCCTTGTCCTCGCCGTCCAGCCACACCGTCGCGCCGGGCGGCGTGGTGTGGACCGCAACCTGACCCGCGACGACGGGTGCATCGGCCTTCGGCGGCACGATGTCCTGTCGCGGCGGAGTTGCCGGATCGGTGAGCGCTGCGCTCGGCGTGACGGACGCGGAGAAAGGGGGGGGCGTGCTCTCTCGCAACACCAGGGTGGTCACGGTTCCCAGCACGAGCAGAATGCCGATCCACAGACCCGGTCGCCCCCGGTGCGCAGGCTCCGGCGGGGCAACGACAGGCTCCGGCACGGCGACGACAGTCGGCGGTGCCGCGACGACAGGCTCCGGTACTGCAAGGACAGGCGCCGCGACAGGCTCGGGCTCTGCTTCTGCCGTCATCTCGATCGTGATGCGGCGCGCGGACGGCGCGGGGGCCACCTCGTTCCCGGGGGCCACCTCGTCGTCTTCGAGAACGAGGTCGATGGAGCGGTCCGGCGCGTCGAGCTGCGCGTCGAGACCGGCGAGCGCGCGCAGGTGCGGCGTGGCCACGGTGTCGTCGAAGACGATCGCCTCGCTCGTGGGCTCGGCGACGCGCGGCTCGACGGGCGCAGGCTCGCTCGGTGGCAGCTCGGCCATCTCCATGAGGGCTGGGTGCTGCGGCGCTGTGGATGCTTCGAGCGGATCTCCGAGGCCCGGCTGGGTCGTCGGAGCCGCCTGCGGCCACTCGTGCGAGCGCACCGGCTCGTCCCGCACGACGGGCACCGGACCGGTCTTGCGCGGCGGCGCCCACGAGCGCTCCTGCGCCCGCGGCGGCTCGGTCTGCAACCTCGTGACGGGCATGCCCTGGAGCGTCCGCGGTGCGACGCGCGCGGCCGGGCGCTCCGGCGGGTGGTCCTGCACCAGCGTCGGGAGGCTCTGCGACGGGATGGCCACCGCGGCGAAGCTCCCCGTGCGAGTGAGCGCGCGACCGAGAGCGCGCTTGACCAGCGCCTGTAGCCCACCGCGAGCGCGGCCGAGCTCCAGCCCGAGGATCCCGGCGAGAGCCTCGCGCAGCGCCGCTGCGGTCGCGGGACGCGCGGCCGGATCGTCGGCCAGCGCGCGGGAGAGCACCTCGCGGAGGCCGGGACGCGACGGCAGCTTGTCCCACGCCGGTCCCCCGGCACGCAGCACGGCGAGGCTCGCGACGCTGTCGGCCTCGTACAGCGGCGCGCCGGTGCACAGCTCGTAGGCGAGCGCGCCGACACTCCAGGCATCCGACGCCGCCGTCGATGCCTCCGCAGCGAGGCGCTCGGGCGCGGTGTACGCGAGCACGGACACGAGCCGTTCGTCCGTGGCCCAGCCGACGCAATCGAGCGCGGCGGAGATGGCGAAGTCGCCGACGCGGACCTCGCCTTCGCCGAGGACGGTGACGCAGGCGGGCACGAGCCCGCCGTGCACGACGCCCGCGCGTTGACCGATCGCGAGGGCGTCGGCGATGTCGATCGCGACGAGGATGGCCTGCTCGACGGGCAGGCTCTCGCTGCGGCTGCGCAGGTGCGCAAGAAGGTGGGGAACGTCGATGCCGCGCGCCAGCTCGGAGACCACGTACAGGTCGTCGGCGTCGTCATGGACCTCGGTCAGCTTCGCGACGCGCTCGTGGTCGAGCGTCGCCCAGCGCCGCGCTGCGTCGACGAGCCGGGAGCGTCGCGCGGGGTCGACGCGAATGCTGGCGTCGATCTGATTCAGCGCGTACTGCTTCTCGAGCCCGGCGACCCCGTAGACCTTCGCACGAAACGTCTCGCCGAGCGGGCTGACCGACAGCGCTTCGACGCAGTGGTAGCGTCCGACGTGGAAGCTGCGTCTAGCGGATGCGTCCATCGAGGGCACCGACAGTACCACGTCGCCTGCACCACCTGCCACGTCACACGTTGCCGACGCCGGCCTGCCATGGTTATGTAAGGGGGCGACACATGTACGAGACAACGACTGGAAGAGCTCGACGTGGGTGAGGACGACCGCTACCTCGACAAGGTCCGCGGGCTCCTGCGCAGGCCCGGGGTGCGGCTGCGCGAGCTCGACCACACCGTCCGGCACGATCTCTCCGGAGCCCGCGACATGCTCTCGTACTTCCGGCACCTGGCGCGTGGCAACCGCATCCAGCGCCGCAAGTTCTTCGAGTCCATCGACGAGAGTCGCCCCCCGGTCCTGCTCATCCACGGCTACTTCGGCACCCGCGGCTCGATGTACATGATGGAGCGCCGCCTCAACGACGACGGCGTGTGCGTCTTCTCGTTCAACCTCGGCATGCTGAACGTGCGGGACATCCGGCGCTCGGCGTTCCTCATCCACCGCAAGATCGAGGCAATCCTCGCGCAGACGGCAGTGAAGAAGATCGACATCATCGGTCACTCGATGGGCGGACTCATCGGGCTCTACTTCATCAAGAAGCTCGGCGGGCACACCAAGGTCCGCAAGCTCGTGATGATGGGCACGCCGCTGCGAGGTACCTGGGCCGCGCTCGGCGGGATCGCCACCATGGGCCTCCTGTCGACGAGCGCGTGGCAGCTCCTGCCCGGGTCGTCATTCCTGCGCGACCTCGAGCAAGGCGAGAACCCGCGCGACGTGCAGTACTACTCCATCGCGGCCGACCGCGACTGGATCTGTCCGCCGTCGTCCACGGTCATGGAGGAGGCCAGCCGCCTCACCGTTCCGCTCGGCCACTCCTCGCTCGTGCTGTCCGAGGAGGTCTACAACCACGTCCTTTGGACCCTGCGTCAGAAGGACAAGATCCCAGCGACAAGGGACGGTTAGCGGGTACGACCGGTCAAAATGTTGCGGTGCACAATCGCCGCGCTAGGGTAGCCGGATGGACAAGATCCCGCGCCGTCGCGGCCGCCCACCCGCCGTCGAGGTGCCCGAGGGCGGGCCGCGCGTGGTGAAGAAGTACGGCAATCGCCGCCTCTACGACACGCGCGCGAGCCGCTACATCAACCTCGACGAGCTGTTCGATCTCGTCGGGGTCGAGGAGCTGCGCGTGGTCGACGCCACGTCCGGCGAGGATCTCACCGAGCGCACGCTCACCCAGGCGCTCCTCAGCGGCGAGGGCTCGGAGACGCTGGTCCCGACCGACCTGCTCCGCGCACTCCTTCGCTACCGCAAGGGTCCGCGCCGCAGCGACTTCACGAAGCACCTCAATCGCGCCGTGGCGTCGTTCGGCAAGAAGCGCTGACCCCTCCGCCGAAGCGCTAGGTGTGGGTGACGTACTCGCGCTTGACGAGTGCGAGAAGTACCGTCGCCGTGTCGAGGTCGGTTTTCGGGCTTGCGTCGAGCACGGCCTGCACGGACTTCTGGTTGTGCACGAGCTGGAGGACGTCGAGCTCGCCGGGCGTGAGGTCG
This sequence comes from Myxococcales bacterium, assembly GCA_043729375.1. GTDB lineage: Bacteria > Myxococcota_A > Polyangia > Palsa-1104 > Palsa-1104 > JBDTCO01. The sequence continues at coordinate 8,091 of JAYTLP010000286.1, read as the reverse complement.
TGAAGTAGCGGCGTGAGCGGCTGCGCGATGGCGAGCTGCGCAGCGGCATCGGGCAGGCCCGGCTCGATGCGACGGAACTCGTCGAGCTGGCGCATGCCCTCCATGAGGAGGCCCTCGGTGGACTCCTGCAGCTCCTCGAGGACTTCCTTCTCGTCGGGCGGCTCGAGCTCGAAGGTGCCCGAGACCCAGGTGAGGATGCGAAACATCGCCTTGCGCGGCGCGATGACGTAGCTCTCATCGCCGGTCACGCCTTCCGGGTCGACGCTCGCAAAGTAGATCTGGCCCTTGCGCATGAAGATGCGGCCGAGGGAGGTCCCGCTGTGCACCGACAGCACGCCCGATTTGCGGCTCGTCGAGAGGAGCTGCAGCAGATCGGGGAGCGGGATCTCGTCGATGGAGCCCGACATCGGCTTGTTCGGGTTGGCCACCGTCTGCCGCTGGCCCGTCACGCGGAGCTGCTCGCGCGCCTTCTCCTCCGTCAGCGCGCCATCGGCCTGGACGAGCTTGATGATCGAGGTACCGATGAGAATGCGGTCCCCCTCTTTGAGGCGGACCTTCTTGATCTTCTCGCCGTTGACGAACGTGCCGTTGGTGGAGCCGAGGTCCTGGATGAGGATGGCGTCGGCCGTCGCCGTGATCGTGGCGTGCTTGCGCGAGACCATGTCCTCGACGAGCACCATGTCGAGCTCGCTCGAGCGCCCGACCACGATCTCGCGATCGGTCCGGAGCGGGAACTCTCCGCCCTGGTACTTTCCTGAGATGAAGCGCAGTGCGTAGGTGTGGGCCACGTGTCGTCGACGGAGTATAGGGTAGAAAGTCAGCGTACGGTCCACTGCCAAGTCGAAACACGGTCCAAATGGCCAGCGCGCTCGTTTTCGGCTAGTGTCCAGGGCCATGCCGCTCGCCCCCGAGGAGATCTGCCGCAAGCTCGGCGCGCAGAAAACAAAGACCATCTTCTTCGAGCTCACGTCTGATGCCATGAAGAAGGTGCTGAAGGAGGCGAGTATCTCGCCCCAGCGCATGGCCAGCCACACGTCCACGAAGAAGCGCAACGACGACTGGGCCGACAAGGTCTGGAAGACCGTCGACACGAAGCCTGCCGCCACCACTGCGGCCACGCTGCTCTTCGAGTGGCTCACGCGCAGCCGTCGTCCGATGCTGGGCACGTTCCTCGACGCGATCGACGTCGCACACCAGGACGGCCTCACCGACGCCGACTTCATGACGGCAACGGCGCCGGAGAAGCTCGTGGCGGCCGGCAAGGTCCTCCTCGACAAGTACGACAAGCCCGAGGTTGCGGCGTACCTCACGTTCCTCGATGCGTCGAACAAGAGCGAGCTCTTCGCCCCGCTCGAGCTCGACCGGTACTTCCAGGCCGGGTGACCCGGCGCTCTGCGCGGTGGAACTCCGCCGCGCTGTCCCTGGGGCTCGCGTGGCTCCCCGGCGCGCCGTGTCGCGCCGCGGCGATGAAGTCGAAGGTAACGGTGCGCGCGAAAGCGCCGGCGCGGGCCCTCAAGAGTCGCGCAACTCAGCAGACGGACCCGCCGGCTCGCTCTCGGACGCTGCCGCGCATCCCCACCGAAGACGCGGCGCACGAGCGTCGGGTGGAGGCGCTGCGCGAGCAGCTGGAGTCGATCCTTCACGACCCGGTAATCGCGCATCAGCACGTGGGCGTGGTGGCTGCGCAGCTCTCGGACGGCGACCTCCTGTTCTCGCGCAACGCCGACCAGCGCTTCAACCCGGCGTCGAACACGAAGATGCTCACGACCGGCGCCGCCATCGCGCGCCTCGGGGGTGACTTCCGCTACCTGACAGCGCTGTACGGCACGCCGCCCGACGCGGAAGGCGTCGTCGAGGGCGACCTCGTGCTGCGCGGCTCGTCGGACCCGTCGTTCGGCACCGGTGACCTCGTCGAGCTCGCGCGCTCGCTCGCCGACCGGGGCGTCACGCGCGTCCACGGGGACCTCGTCGTGGATCGCCGGCCCATCGGCTACGAGGCCGCGGGCGGCGACGACGGCCTCATCCTCAACCGCAACGCCGTGACCGTGAAGGTGCGCGCGACCGAGCCCAAGCACGCCGCCGTGGTCACCGTGGAGCCCGCCCTGCCCGGCGTCACCGTCGAGAACCACACCACGACCACGAAGGGCAAGCGCTCGCACCTGTCGCTCGACACGCATCGCAAGGACGACCACCTCGTCATCGAGGTCCGCGGTCGCATCGGCGATCAGCTCGGCGTGGCGACGTTGACGCGCAAGGTCGCCGACGGCGCGCTCATGTCGGGACACATGCTCGCCTCGATGCTCCCCGACTTCGGCATCACCTTCGACGGGAGCGTGCATGCGGGCCGGGCGAAGGCGGCGTGCGAGGCGCCGCTCGTGGTGCACCACTCGATCCCGCTCGCCGACGTGGCGCGCCTGTCGAACAAGCCGTCCAACAACTTCATCGCGGACGCGATCTACAAGACGCTCGGCGGTGAACTGTTCGGCTTGCCGGGGACGCTCGAGAAAGGGACGCGCGCCGTCTCCGACTGGCTCGTGGAGCACGGCATCGCGAAGGAGCGCTTCCACATCGAGAACGGCTCCGGGCTCACGCACGCGAATCGCGTCACCCCTGGCGACCTGGTGAGCCTGCTGCGGGCCATCTACTACGAGCCCGACGTGGCGCCCGACTTCGTGCCCTCGCTTTCCGTCGGTGGCATCGACGGAACGCTGCGTGGTCGCTTCCAGGGCACGCCGGCCGTGGGGCTCGTCCGAGCAAAGACCGGCACGCTGACGGGTGTGTCCACGCTGTCGGGCTACGTCGGCGACAAGGGCGACGTGATCGTGTTCTCGATCATGGTCGAGGGCTTCCGCTGGAAGCGCACGCCGCTCGTTCGCCACATCCAGGTGCAGCTCGTCGACGCGATGCTGCGCTACCTGCGCGCCGATCGGCCCGGTCCCGGGCCCGTGCGGCCGGAGCCGGACGCGCTGCAGCAGGACGGCCTCCTCGCCCCGCCGCCCTCGATGGGGTCTCCGGCCGACGAGGACGAGGACAAGAGCGAGGACGACGTACCCGAAGCTGCGCCGTAGCGGGCTCAGCGCATGGCGTCGACCAGGAGGCGCATCACGACGGCCCCGCGCGCCGACCACGCGATCGTCCGGACCCAGTTGCTCGTCACCAGCCGCCGGTGCGCCGCCTCGTCGAAGCCGCGCTCGAGCCGCGCGTGCTGCGGCACCTGGAGGAGCGCGGTGGACAGCCACACGACGGCAAGGAGCGCCGCGCCGAGCAAGGTCAGCGTGCCCGGGGCCCGGTAGACGAGCAGCCCCGCGGTCGCGAACTCCGCCAACATGAGCGGCGCCACGAGCACCGTGATGCGTGTGCCGTGCGCGGCCTGGTATGCCACGTAGCGCTCCTGGCCCACGCCAGCGAACAGCGGGTAGTGCACGACCTGGATGGTCCAGATGAGACCACACAGGACGAGCGTCAGGGCGGCGTGCGCGACCAGGAGGGCATGCATATGTCCCCATTCTACGCGGGCCGGCGCACACGCGCAGCGACGGTCATGAGCCGATCGAAGTGCGCCCCGTCGAGAGCGCCCGCCTCGAGCGCGCGGTAAAGGAGCGGCCGGAGCGGCTCACGACGCCAGCGCCGCCTCGGCTCGGCGGCGCCGAGCGGTGCCGCGAGCGGCGATCGGTCCGCCTCGCGCCGCAGCGTGTGCGCGAGGCGTGGACGGTCGTCGGCGAGCTCGTCGGCGAGGCGGTCGAGGCTGTGGCTGAGGTCGGCGAGGAGCGAGCGTACGAGGTCATCCATGCACACAGCGCGCTGCGACGCGCGTGCCTGCCCGACGCCACGCGTTCACGCGCAGTTGCGCGCGCTGGCTCGGTTCCTCCCGTCCGGACCGTGGACGCGCGTCCGCGCACCGGACAGCGCGCGCTCACCCCACGCGGCCGAACACCAGGTTGAGCACGAACGCGAGGATGGCAGTGTTGTAGAAGAACGACAGCGCGGCGTGCAGCAGGACGACCTTGCGGACCTGACGGCTCGACAGGGTCATGTCGCTCACCTGGAAGCACATGCCGACAGTGAACGCGAGGTAAGCGAAGTCGCTGTAGCAGGGGTTGCCGCCGCCGGGAAACTCGATGCCGCCGACACCCTCGTCGTCCTCCCGGTAGAAGAGGTGCGCGTAGCGCAACGTGAATGCCGTGTGCGTCAGCGTCCACGACACCATCACCGTCACGAGGCACAGCACGAGCAGCAGGATCACGTTGGGGTGCGTATCGCGCGCGCGGCTCACGAGCACGGTGGCAGCAAGGAGGCTCGCGGCCGACGTGAGCACGACGAGCGCGTACACGCTCGTCCGACCAGGATCCTCGGCCGCGGCACGTCGTGCGGTCGCGAGCGCGTCGCACGCGGTGATGACGCGCCAGGCGATCACGGCCATGGCGATCCCCCCCGCGTTCCATCCTCCCAGCACCGCGATCGTCCACGAAAACCACCCGTGCATGAGGAGCGCCACCACCACACCGATGACGAGCCCCACGAGCACGCGCCCGAGCGCGCCGCGTGGATCGTAGAAGCGAAAGCATGATCTGGCTCCGGCCATGGCCCCACGATAGCGCCTCCCCGCGATGTGCGCGTGTTACCGTCGGCCATGGCCTCGGCGTTCCACCTCGTCTCGCTCCCGGTCGGGAACGAGGAGCAGACGCTGGAAGCTGCGCTCGACTCGCTGTCGGAGCTCGACCCCGGCGAGACGGTCTTCTTCTCCGAGGCCGTGGCGTGGACGGCCGCCCACTCCGGCCGCGCCTACGCCCGGCTCGTGCGGGCGGCGCGGCAGAAGAACGTGAACATCGTGGCGACACTGAACCTCGGGGGCGAGCTCGCCGAAGACCTCCCGGGTCGCAAGCCTGAGGCGCGCCATCACGCGCTCGCGGTGTTCACGCGGCACTCCCACGTGCACGTGCCGCAGGGGAAGATCTTCCCCGACTTCTACGAGCAGCGCGGCGGCCCGGTCGAGGAGGCGCTCCCGGTGCAGCCCTACGGCCGCTCCAACCTCGTGCGCTTCGACATGGACGAGCAGATCGTGGAGATCCGCTTCTTCATCGGCGCCGACCTCGCCGTGCTGACCGACCACCCACCCCGTGACTTCGCGTGCGACGTCATCATCGCGCCGGGCCGGCTCCCGCACGGCGCCGAGCAGAAGGCCAGGGCGCTGCTCGCCGACGCGCGCGAGGCCGGCGTCGCGTCCACGGCGCTGTGCATCAACGGTCACGTGGATCGTGGGGCCGACGACCCGATCTGCGACCTCCTCGAGGATGCGTCCGACGCCGGACGCGCGATGACCGCCCGGGCGACCTGGCCGAGCGCGGAGCGCATCAAGCGTCGCTTTTACCGGTACGCGCTGCCGAAGCGAGCGGGCAAGGAGCTCTTGTGGGAGCTCGACCGGCTCGAGAAGGATCCGAAGCGCCAGGGCCGCATCCCGCTGTGCAGGCCGCTGCGGGCGCCCCCCGTGCAGCTCGGGCTGTACCCCGTCACGATCGCGATGTGACGACCTCCATGAGGTACTCGCTCCTCTTGCCGGTCGTGCTCTGCGGTTGCCCGGCAAGGCCCGCGGTGGCCGTGGATGCGGGCAGCCTCGACCCCTACCACGACGTGCGGCCGTCGAAGGTCAAGCAGGACTTCGAGAAGGCGCAGCAGCAGGAGTACGAGCTGCAGGATCGGCGCATCGAAGAGCTGAAGTAGGACGACGCCGCGACGGGCGCGCACGTTCTTGTCACGCCTCCGGCCGCTGGTAGCCCAGGCCTCGACAACGCGACCGGCGCCGAGCAGCCGGCCTCGGTGGGAACGAGCTGCGTGTGCGACGTCCACACGGACAGGCTCTCGAGCGGCTCCGATAGTTACAATTACCAGACCTCAGGCAACAGCAACGTCGACATCGGTTTCAACAGCTTATGTGTACTGCGTCAGCGGGAACACCCTCACGCTGTCGACGGCCCTCACGGTCGCTGTAACGAAAGAGGGGGCTACCCGGCTCAGAAGCTCTGGCCGTTGCAGGCCGGACAGCAGCTGTCCAGGTAGCCGCGCTCGATGCCGCACTGGGTCTGCGCTTCGGTCCTCTCGCAGATGAGCGGTGCGGCGGCGATGCAGCCGATCCAGGCCTGCAGCTCGCTGCCGCAACCGGAGCGGCAGGCGGTGTCGATCTCGTTCTTCATCTGCACGACGCAGTCGGACGCGTCCTGCCCGCCGTAGATGCAGATGTTGCGATAGCAGAGCGATCCGTTCCCCGGCCCGGCGTCCTGGCACGAGTAGCCGTGGCCGCACTCGGTTCCGTTCGGACACGGCACGGTGCAGTACTGCTCGCCTGATCCGAACGGCATGATGCAGTTCTGGCTACTGCACTGCGCATTGCCCGTGCAAGCGGCCCCGGTGGTCCCCGCGGCAGGCGGCAGCGGGAACTGCTTCTTGCAGAAGGCAGTGACCTGGGTGTCGAAGTCGACGAACGAGCAGACGACGCCCGTCGTCATGTCGCGCGAGCCGTTCTGGCCGGCTGTGTGAGTACCCCCACCGCCGCAGGCGACGAGGAGGAGTGCCAGGCAGGCGACGACAGCGACGTTCGTGCTCATGTCGACCGCCTCATACTCGGGAACGCGCCCGAGCGCAAGGAAGACTCGCGCGCAGAAACAACAATACGAACGCAAGGGCCAGCGCATCTCACAGGGTGAGCCTCACGCTCGTAGCAAGATTCTACCGCTCCGCACGTCCGAGATCCGAGGACCGACACCCATGACGACCAGCCGCACCCTTCTCGCGCTCTCCTTCACTGTGTTCTCGGCCTTCGGAAGCGCCGCGCGTGCGGGCGAGCCCGACCCCAAGATCGCCGGCACCTACGCATTTTCCGGGGGCGAGGCGGAGACGAAGGCCCTGTCGGCGGCCATCGAGGAGTGCGTGTCCAAGATGAACGTGATGGCGCGAGGCATCGCGCGCGGGCGTCTCGAGAAGGGCAATGCGCCCACCGCCGAGGTCAAGATCACCCTCGCCGGGAAGGACATCACGATAGCCCGCACGGGCAAGCCAGCCATCACCGCGTCGTCGGACGGCAGCAAGGTGACGCGCAACACCATCTCGGGTCCCGCGGAGGTCACCTACGTGGCCGACCACGACAAGATCGTCCAGACCATGCAGGGCAAGAGCAGCCTCAGCACCAACGTCTTTTCACTCGGCCCGGACGGCACGACGCTCACCATCTCGACCAAGATCGTCTCGCCCAGGCTGCCGGCGCCCGTCCAGTACAAGATGACCTACAAGCGGAAGTGATTCCGCCGGGCGTCAGTCCTCGTCCTCGTCGCGCTTGGGGACGCCGGTGCTGTTGATGAGGCTGTAGGCTCTGGTGTACGTCGGCGACGACAGTGGCACCATGTGCAACGCGACGCGCCAGGTCTGCTTCGCCTGGGTGACGTTCGATTTCTGCTGCACCTGCCCCTGTGCGATGAGGTCGCTGGCCTTCTGGTCGAGCTGCTTGAGAATCGCACTCACGTCCGAGCCACCGCGCTGTGCCGCAAGCGCCGCCTGGTAAGCCTGCTCGTACTTGCCATCGCTGAACGACTGCTTCGCCGCCAGCATGCCGAGGCTTCCGGTCTTTTGCTTGAGGTAGCCGGAGAGCGCCCCGCGCGAGAGCTTCTGGTCGAGCGTCGTGGCCTGCTCGTACTCCTTCATCGCGAGCGCGGGTGACCTGGCCTCATCGGTCGCCGCGCGATCGAGCAGCTGCTGGAGCTGACCCACCTCACTGGCGAACTCGAGCAGCTTCGCCGCTTGCTTTTCCGGCTGACGCATCGACTCCTGCCGGTACGCCGTTGCGGCGGTCTTGAAGTCGCGCGCCTTGTAGGCCGCCATGCCGGCCTTGACCTCGGGTACCGCGGCCGAGGAAGGCGCCTTGCCGCGCACGAGCTTCACGTCCACGAGATCGGCGTCGTCACCGTCGCCCTTCGTCGGGCGGCGCGAATACGCCTTGCGTGTCCCCGGCTGTGGGGTGGTCGAACGGCTGACCGCAGCGACGGTGGCAGCGGAAGGCGGCGGACCGGGTGGCACCATCGGCATGGCGGACGCAGCCGCGGGATC
>JAYTLP010000285.1:0-7284 GCA_043729375.1 Myxococcales bacterium | reverse complement strand
CGGTGCCCCTGGTGGGCTTCTCGGAAGCGATGGCGGTGCCCTTGGCAGGCTTCTCCGCCGCAACCTCGGGCTTTGCGGACTCGGGCTTTGCGGACTCGGGCTTCGAGGCCTCGGGCTTCGAGGCCTCGGGTCTCGCCGCCTTCTGCGCAACGGCCGGCCCGTGGCCGCCCTCGTACCGGATGCTCGCTCGACGCAGCTTCCACTCGTTCTTCTCGCCGGTCTCGCCGGCGGCGGAGTCTTCGAGCTGGATGGCGTTCTCGCTCACGCCCGCAGCAACGAGCGCACGCTTCACGGCCTCGGCGCGATCCGCACGCAGCCGGCGGTTGATCTCCTCCGAGCCCCGCGGGTCCGTCCAGCCGCTGACGTGGTAGGAAGCGCCGTCACCCGCGGACTTCACGATCTTCTTCACCGCGCCGGGCTTCACCGCCGACGAGCCCGTGGGAAAGTAGACGGCAGACTCGTCTGCCTGTGCGAGCGGGAGCGACAGAGCCCAGCCGGCCCCCGCGATCGCGAAGAGCGTCTTGGTGATGATCCTCATCGTTCGATTGTAGAGCCCGTGCGGATGCGTTGCCAGCTCTATTCGTTTCGCCGCGAGCGCGATGTAGGTCCGTCGCCCACGCGACGACGACGCTCACTGCCGGGCGTTGAACGCGAGCTCGAAGACGAAGCGGTTGCCGCGACTCCACAGGACGACCAGGCGCAGGCGCGTGATGCGCCAGCGGGCCGCCGCTTGTCCTGGCCCCGACGTGTCCCTGACGAGCTCGTTGTCGTAGTAGCCACCAAGGGTGAACTCGTTGTCTCCGCGGTCGTTCGGCAAGTAGTGGTTCGCCTGCACGTGGGCGTGGCAGCGCGCGCGCGCGGCGTCCTTCGGATCTCGCTCGACTCGAAAGGTACCGAGCAGGTGGTGGGTGGAGCGGAACGCGCCCATCGAGCGGCGCACGCCGTCTGCCCAGTCGCGGCCCGACATCGTCTTCTTCGCGGCGAAGAGCGAAAGGTCCCGGCCACCACCCCACGAGGTGAAGTCCACCTCGACCTCGTCGGCGAGCGCTCCCTCCAGGCGGTCCCAGTCACGCAGGTCGATGCCGAGCGCGTAGTCGGTGACGGTGTCGATGATGCGCTGGTGCTCGACGAGCGCCTGCGCGTCGTCGGCACTCACTGCATCACCTGCCCACCGGAGATGTTGATGGCCTCACCGGTCGTACGACCGCCGCCGGCCGAGCACAGAAACAGCACCGACGCGACACACTCCTCCGGCAGGATCGCACGCTTCTGCGGGATGCTGTCGACGTAGAGCTTCTGCAGGTCCTCGACACTCTTCTTCACCGTGGCGGCGCGCTGGAACATGCCGGCGCGCGCGAGCTCGGTGTCGACGTAGCCGGGACAGATCGCGTTGACCGTCACATTCTTGCTGGCCACCTCGACCGCGAGCGCGCGCGTGAGACCGATGAGCCCGTGCTTCGCAGCGCAATAGTCGGTGAGGAGCGGCAGTCCGACCTTGCTGCCGACGGAGCCCACATTGATGACGCGGCCCCAGCGACGCTCCACCATCGACGGCACGAGAGCGTGACAGAAGAGGTAGGCGGAGCGCAGGTTCAGCTCGATCGTTCGCCACCACAGCTCGGGCTTCGTCTCGGCGAAGCGGACCGGGCCTGCTGCCTGCCCCCCCGCGTTGTTGACGAGGACATCGACGCTGCCGAAGGTGTCGATCGCCGTGCGGCACGCGCTCTCGACCTGCACGCCATCGGTGACGTCGGCCACTGCGACGAACGCGCGCCCGCCCGCAGCCGTGATCTCCGCGGCAACCGCGTCGAGCTCGCCCCGCGACCGCGCAACGAGCGCGACGGCTGCGCCCTCCGCGGCCAGGCCGAGCGCGAGCGCGCGACCGATGCCCCTGCCGGCGCCCGTGACGAGCGCGTTCTTCCCGTCGAGCGCCCCCACGCTCGCGGTCAACCCACCATCGCGAGCAGGTAGCGGAAGCGGTTGGGGACGGAGATGCTGCCGTCGCCACGCTTGTATTGCACGAACACGGCCTCGTGGGCCCTGGTGACCGCCTCCTCGCCACTGTGCGCGATCGCGCGCGCCGATACGCCGCTCGAGTTGATGCCGCGCAGCGCGGTGGCGAGATCCGGATAGGTGAACGGCGAGTCCACGTCGATCGTTCGAACGGGAGTGAGCCCGGCTTCCTTGGCGAGCGCGGTGAGCGCGGCCTCGTCGGAGAGCGCGAACGGTCCGGGCGCGCCCGGCGGTGGCGGCGGGAGCAGCGGCCTCACGGCGCCGATGAGCTTCGCGGCCTCCGTGAGGTCCGGCGGCGACCACGTGGCAATCACGACGTGACCCCCCTTCTTCGTGACGCGCACCGCCTCGCGGAGCGCCTCCACCGGCTTCGCTGCGTACTGGAACGAGTTGAACCCGGTGACCACGTCGAACGTGCCGTCGGCGAACGGCAGCTCCTCGATCTCACCCTGGCGGATGTCGCCGTTCGGCACGCGCTCCCGCGCGATTGTCAGCAGGTCGGGCGCGGCGTCGAGGCCGCTCACCTTTGCGCCGAGCGCGGCTGCGAGCTGCAGTGCCATGCCCGCGCCGCAGCCCACGTCGAGGTACGACGAGCCGGCGCCGATCCTCGTGGCCGCAAGCACGTTCTCGTAGAGCGGCCGCGCCGTCTGCTCCTGATGATCCGCCCACTCCCGCGCACGTGCGCCCCAGAGCTTGGCGTTGGTTTCTGCAGTTCCCATGTGACTCCTCGGCTTGATGTACCCGCCAAAATCGTAGAGGGCTTCCCGGCGAGTGTCTACCCGCATGCTACTGTCCAGCCAATGACAGCGCCCGGCTCGGTCGTCGACGTCGTGGTGGTCGGTACGGGCGCCGGGGCTGCGGCACTCGTGGGCCGGCTGGTGGCGCGCGGCGTCTCTGTTTGCATGATCGAGCGAGGCGTCGACGAAGCGCCCGCGAGCGCGCCGTCGGAGCACCAGGCGGGCCGCGGCTTCGCACCGCCGTCGGCGCTGACGAACACGCTGCTCGGACCAGACGGAAGGCCGACCGAACCGTTCGCGCTCGAGGGCAGCGCGCTCGGTGGCGGCACGGTCGTGTACACGGGCAACGTGCTGCGCTTCCAGCCCGGCGACTTCCATCGCCATCGCACGCTGGGCGACATCCGGGGCGCGCAGCTCGCCGACTGGCCGCTCACGTACGACGAGCTCGCGCCCTACTACGAAGAGATGGAAGACGAGATGGGCGTGGCCGGCGATGCAGCGGCCAACCCGTTCGAGGCGCCTCGTCGCGGTCCTTATCCCGCGCCCGCCCTCGCGCTCGATCGGTCGGGCCACCTCTGCGCGGCCGCCGCGCGCCAGCTCGGCTGGCATCCGTTTCCGATGCCGTCGGTCGCCAGCCCGGCTCGGGGTCGCGCGGCGTGCGTGCGCTGCGGCCTGTGCACCGCGTTCCTCTGCACCGTCGATGCGCGCTGGAGCGCACGACCGCAGCTCCTCGCCGCGGCGGCCGCGGGCAAGCTCTCCCTCGTGCTCGGCGCGACGGTGACTCGCGTGCTCGTGACGGACGATTGCGCGACCGGCGTCGAGTACGCGGCGAAGGACGGCAGTCTGCACGCCATCTCTGCGCGCACCGTCGTGCTCGCGGCCAACGCGATCCAGACGCCACGCCTCCTGCTCCAGTCCGCCACGAGCCGTCATCCCGACGGCCTCGCCAATGGCTCGGGCCAGGTGGGTCGCAACCTGATGACGCACGTCATGGAGCGCTTCATGACGATCGGTCACGTCGACGGCGAGCCCACCGTCTCGGCGGCCGGTTGCACCCTCGGCATCCAGGACTTCTACGATCCGCAGCGCAGCGGCGCGCCGCTACCCATCACGTTCGAGCCGCGCACGATGGGCGCGTACGCACCGTTTGCCCGCTTCGTCACCGGCGATCCGAGCTGGGCCGCGTGCGATGAGCCCACGCTCCGCGATCGCTTCTCGCGCAACGTGGTCGTGCTCACGATGATGGAGGACCTTCCCCGCGCCGAGAACCGCGTGCGCCTCCATGCGACGCTGCGCGATGCACTCGGCCTGCCCGTTCCGGTCGTCGACCACGCGCCGCACGAGCTCGACGTGGCCACCTCGCTCGTCGGCGCGGCAAAAGCGCGCGAGCTGCTCGCGGTCGTCGGCGCGCGTGACGTGGTCTCGGTGTCGCCCCGCACCGCTCGCTTCCACATCATGGGCACGTGCCGCATGGGCGATGACCCGCAACGCTCGGTGGTCGACCGCGATGGCCGCACGCACGAGATCGACAACCTGTGGATCGCCGACGCCAGCGTGTTCGTGAGCTCGGCCGGCGTGAACCCGAGCCTCACCGTGCAGGCGCTCGCCCGCCGCACCGCGGACCGCATGCTCGCGCGCGGCTAGAAAACTGAGCGTCGGCGACCGCGCCTGCCTTGCGAACAGGCGCGAGAAAAAGAACGGCGTCTTGCGCACGGCCGCAGGAGCTCCAACGTCCACCCCGTAGGGTCACGGACCCGAAGCATCGGCGAGCCGGAACGAGGCGGCGAAGTCCGCGCCGCGATTGATGAGCACCTGCGCTGGAAAGCCCGTTCGGTAACCTCCGACACGACGCCGATGCGCGAGCTGCCAGAAGTCGGTTCACCCTCTCGTTTCACCGTCCACCCCGACCCAGGTCCCCGATCAGCGCTTCATCGCACTGGCTCGCCGCAGGTCGCAAGGGGTCCGCTGATCGCAACAACCTCGAGCGCCTCTTCGCCCTTCCGGGTCCGGAAGGTGAGGCTGTCGCCCACGCGCGCCCCGATGAGAGCGCGCGCGAGCGGCGACAGCCAGCTGATGCGACCGTTCGCAACGTCGACCTCGTCGACGCCGACGATGGTGTAGACGGCCTCGCGATCGCCGCGAATCGTGACGGTGACGCCGAGCTGCACGCGCGTGGGCGCGGCCACGGCAGGCACGACCTCCGCGACCGCGAGGTGCACGTCGAGCTGCTGGAGCCGCCGCTGGGCTTTGCGCAGGTTCGCATTTGCCGTCGGAGCCTCGACCGGGGAGACGTCACGGACAGCGCTCGAGAGCGCTGGCAGCGCACTCACGATCGCCTCGTGCTCCGCGCGGAGGCGCGCGTGGCAGGCGGAGGACATGTAGTTGCGCGCGCCCGCGGGCCAGGGCGGCACGTAGGGGGGAAGCGCCTCTGCCTCGTTGCCGTCGTCCTCCCGGGTGAACGCCTTGCTCACGACGACAACAGGCTAGCACCGCGGGTGCGTTGGGCTATGATCCCCGCCGCGTGATGAAAGAGAAAAAAGCGCGCTTCAGCAAGCTGGGGCTGGAAGGCGAGGAGCGGATCACCGCGGGCCTCGCGCACCATCGCGCACCGGCATGGTCGAGCGACGGCAAGCACCTCGTGTTTTCCGTCGGCACCAAGGACGACTCCGCGTGGACGGTGGTCGACCGGCACGGCCGCGTCGCGCGCACGCTCGAAGGTCCTGCCGACGGCACCGCGTGCTTCACGCCCGATGGCGGCATCGCGTTCGAGCGCCGCTTCGGCGCCACCACGGAGGTCTGGCTCACGCCGGGGAGCGATCTGCCGGCCGTGCGCATCCTCGGGGGGGACGGCGCGCTGTACTGCGATCCAACGCTGTCGCCCGACGGCGCCACGCTCGCTTGTGCCACGTCCGTCGGTCCCGTGGGCTCCACGCACCTCGTGCTCGTTTCCCTGGCAACGGGTTCGCGCCTCGTGGTGACGGGCATGCCGCAGCGCGCCGATCGTCACCCGGGCTTCTCGCCCGACGGTAAAGAGCTCGTGTTCGAGGGCATCGAAGGCACCGACCACGGCATCTTCGTGGCACACCTGCAGCGCAACACCGTCACCCGCCTGACCGCGATGGAGGAGCGTGCGCGCCGGCCGATCGTCATCGACGATCGCCTCGTCGTGTACGAGCGCCACGAGGACTCAGGTCACGTACGCCTCTGCCTGCTCGAGCGCGGCGACGACGCCACGAGCTCGCGTAGCCACGTCATCGTCGACGACGACACGGTGCGCATCGACGCCGCCTGCTGGGTGGGTAGAGGCGGCAAGGTGAAGCTCGCATGGGCCGCCCAGTGCACCATCGCCGACGGCGAGCCGCCGCGCTTCGACATCCACGTCGCACGTCTCCGCGGCGTCACTGCCACGATCGCCCCGGACGAAGAGACTCGCTCGAGCGCGGCTCGGGCGGAAGAAGACCCTCTGTGAAGATTGCGGCCATCGACTGCGGCACCAACTCGTTTCACCTGCTCATCGCGCGCGTCACCGCCGATGGCGTTGTCGAGCCGCTCGAGCGCGCCAAGGAGATGGTCCGGCTCGGCGACTCCGCGTTCCGCGGCTTCATTGCGCCCGAACAGTTCGCCCTCGGCGTCGAGACCATCCGTCGCTTCCGCGGCATCGCCGAACGCGCTGGCTGCGACGCCATCATCGCGGTCGCCACGTCCGCCGTTCGCGAGGCGGACAACGGCGGCGACTTCGTGCGCGACATCCGCGACGAGACGGGCATCGAGCTCACCGTCATCCGCGGCGAGGAGGAGGCGCGCCTCATCTACCTCGGCGCGCGCTCGACCCTGCAGCTCGGTGGCAAGCGCGCGCTCATCGTCGACATCGGTGGCGGCTCCGTCGAGCTCGTCGTCGGTGACGCGCACAAGTCGTACTACTCCGCCTCGCTCAAGCTCGGGGTCCTGCGGCTCCTCGCCGATCACAAGCCGTCCGACCCCATCACCCCCGACCAGCGCGCGCGGCTCGCCGAGCACCTCCACCGCGCGCTCGAGCCCTCGACGGCAGCCGTACGTCGCCTCGGCTTCGACATGCTGTGCATGACCTCCGGGACCGCGCGCGCGGTTGCCGAGCTCATCCCATCCACCGCGCTGCCCGGCAGCCCGAAGGAGAAGCAGCGCCGCGTCGCCTTCCGCGATCTCTACGCGCTCGAGGAGAAGCTGTGCTCGATGCCGTCGGCCGAGCGCCGCAGCCTACCGGGCCTCGACCCGAAGCGCGTCGACTCCATCATCCCGGGCGTCATCCTCGTACGCTCGTTGCTGGAGATGCTGCACGCCGACGAGTACGTGCTGGGCGACGCTGCGCTGCGAGAGGGCCTCGTCGTCGACTTCGCGAGTCGAAACCGTCCTGGTATCCAGCTGGTCGACGAGTTTCCGGATCTGCGTCGGCGCTCCGTGATGCGCCTGCAGCGCCGCTGCCAGGTGAACACGGCGCACGCCGAGCACGTGGCGCGTCTCGCGCTCGATCTGTTTCGCGGCACGCGTCCGCTGCACA
>JAYTLP010000284.1:0-15780 GCA_043729375.1 Myxococcales bacterium | reverse complement strand
GCGCCGATGCCGGCTGCCGCGAGCACACCGACGATGATGAGCGGCGTCTTGCTCTTGTTCTGGCCGGTGAGAGAGACGTCGCCGGTCATCGCCCCGGAGAGGTTGGGGTCAAAGCCCAGGCTGGAGGGAGGGGGGCCGTTGTCGTCGGGGGGAATATTCATGGGGCCGAGAGCGTACCGCGAGCGAGGGGCAGCCTTCAACGGCCGCAGGCGATCTAGAGTGTGGACAT
Source organism: Myxococcales bacterium (assembly GCA_043729375.1). Taxonomy (GTDB): domain Bacteria; phylum Myxococcota_A; class Polyangia; order Palsa-1104; family Palsa-1104; genus JBDTCO01. The sequence continues at coordinate 15,551 of JAYTLP010000284.1, read as the reverse complement.
GGTCTGTTCGGTCCTCGGTGTCGCTGTGGGCGTGGTGCTTGCCGTGCAACATTCGAGTTGCCCCGATACGTCGGTGCACGAGACGCAGGCCGACTGCCCGTGGGCGGCCATCGCGCGGGTGGCGAAGTCGGACCCGACCGCGATCGCGTCGGCGGCGCCTGCGCTGTGGGCGAGCGTGGCGCGCGATGCAGAGGCGAAGGCGCTGCACGCCGAGTGGGGCAGGAGCCGGAACGTCGACGAGCATGAGCACGCCCCGATCGTCGATGCGGGGATCCTGTCGGCACTGGGCGCGCGGCTCGGCGTGGCGGGCGATGGCGAGGTCGTGCACGCAGGCCTGCAGCACACGTATGGATACCTGTTCTCCACGCTGTGGACCGCCTACGGCTACAAGCGCGCGCGCTGGGTCGACGGCGAGCTCGAGCGCGGGCTCGGCCTTCCGCCTGGGCTGCTCGGACCGTCGCCGCCGTCGGGCACGCTGTACGCCAACGTCACGTGCGTCCTCGCGCGGCTGGCGTTGTCGCCGGGGAGCTGGGACCTGGTCGCGCACGCGTGCGCAGGCGCCGCTCCGCAGGTGCGGCTGGCCCCGCGCGCGCATCGCGGGCTGCGCGAAGACGTGGGCGCCGTGTCGCTGCGCACCGACTGGTTCGCCCTGTCGCCCACGCGCTGGCTGCTCGTGTACTCCGCAAGCGTGGACGGTCGCGAGCGCCTCCTCACCAGCTTTCCCGTCGACCAGTCGGTCGTGGATGCGCTCGGCGCACAGCCGCTCGGGGAGCGCGTGGCGATCGTCGCGCGCTACAACGCGGTCGTGCCCGAGCTCGCTGCGGCCGCGCACGGTACGCGTCGCCTCGTCACGGTGAGCGAGCGCTGAAGGTCTGCGGCGTGAAGCGGCCGTCGCGATACAGGTAGCGCGTGGTACCGCCGGCGAGCGGGTGATCCGCAGCGATGCTCGCGCCCTCGCCCTCCGCAGCATCGAACTCCGGATCCCACGGCATGAGGATGAGTCCGTCGTCGAGCAGCTTCGGCTGGATGGGCTCGACGGAGCGCGCGCTCGCGTGCTCCAGCACCGACGCGATGTCGGAAAAGGGCGCGAGCTCCTCGAGCGTGCGCGAAGTCGGCGGCGGGAGCGTGATGCGGCCGTCGACGCCGCGCTGCAGGATGTCTGCGGCGGTGGCCCAGAGCAGCTCGGTGACCTCGGCCTCGTCCACGCGAGCCTGCGTCCCGGCTGGCACCGCCACGACGAAGAAGCGCGCATCGAAGCGCTTCGGCTCGCGCGACGGCGTGACCCACCGTGACAGCGGCACCAGCGCCGCCGGATCGACCTCGACGGCAGCTTCCTCGCGCAGCTCGCGCACGGCGGCCTTGCGATACCGCGCCTCACCATCGCCGTCGCTCTCGTCGACGCGGCCCCCGGGGAACACGAACGCATCCGCCATGAAGCTTGCGCCACGCGTTCGCCGCACCATCAGGATCTGCGGCGCACGTCCCCCTGGACGCAACACCACGACGGTGGCGGCGAGGCGCGCGTCGCTCATGCGCCGAGGCTGCCGAAGAGCGTGCGCAGGTCGTCGGGGAATGGCAGCGCCCGGAACGTGTCGAGGTTCACGCATGCGACGGTGATCTTCGCGTCGACCGCGACGGCGGAGTCGCGATGTCGACGCCCGACGTACTGGAACGTGGCGGACCGCTCGCCGATTCGCGGTACCGTGATGGTGACGTCGAGGGTGTCCCCCCATCGCACCGGGGCCTTGTGATCGGACTCGATGTGCACCGTCGGAAAGCCGATGCGACGCCGGTCGATGAGGTCGACGTAGCCGATCCCGCTCTGGTTGAAGAGGTTCTCGAAGCAGTCGTGGAGGTAGATGTAGTAGCGCGGGTAGTAGAGGATGCCCACGTGGTCGACGTCGCCGAAGCGCACGGCGATAGACGTCTGGAACGCCAACCTACGTGAGCCGACGGTGCAGGCGGGGACGCTGGAGCTTGGCGAAGCCGTTCTTCGTGTAGAGGTGCGTGGCCGCCTCCGACTCGGAGCCCTCGCCGAGCTCGACGTCGAGCGCGCGAAGTCCGCGGGCGCCCGCCCAGTCGAATGCGATCGCGAGCAGCTTCGAGGCGAGCTTCTTGCCGCGATAGTCGGCGCGGACGTACAGCTCGTCGATCCAGCCGACCTCACCCGCGTGCTCGAGGGAGATGCCGAGATTCATCATGAGCACGCCCACCATCTTGCCGTGCTGGAACCCGGGCAGCCCCTCGTGGAACGCGCCGACGAGCAGCGTCCGGTCGCTATCCTCGAGGGCGGCCTGCACCGCCGGGCGGAGCGTGTCCTCGGACATCGCCGTGTTGCCGCGCGATCGCTGGAGGTGGAGGAAGATCTCGGTGGCACCACGGAGGTCGACACCGGAGATGCGACGGACGACGAGCTGCGGTTCGGACATGTGGTGACCTTTGTCTTGTTCTTCTAGTGAGGCAGCGGGCTGAGGCGCTCGAGCAGCGCAGCGACCTGGCCTGCCACGTCGGGCTCGGCGCTGCCCCAGCGCAGGCCGATGCCGTGGGCCTCGCTGCGTACCACCTGCGCCAGCGAGCTGATGCCCCGGCCGGCGTCGAGCGCATCGAAGAGCTCGATGTTCACCTTGTCACCGATGCGGAACAACTCGAGCGAGCCATCGTCGACGCTGAGGAAGAGGCCGCCCAGGCTCACGTTGCGCGCGGAGAACACGCGCGTGTCCATGCCCTTTCTCAGCTTGACGCTGGCGAACAGCTCGTAGCGCGGGTAGTTGCGGGCGTCTTGCTTTCGCGGCCCGGAGGTCTTCGTCATGCTCATGCACATCGAAAAATAACACTCTACCGAGCGCTGCGTGCAGCGATCAGCTTCTTCGTCGTCCCCGGCTCGCTGCAGCTGCAGCCGTGTCGAGCGGGCGTGTCGGCTGCGCGGGCCGACCCTCGACAGAATCGAGGTCCACCATGACGGCGCTCGAGAGGCCACCGCCCGCGCGCTCGACGGTCATCTCGTCGAGCGGTCCGATGAGCGCCTCGACGACCTGGTCGGTCGGCGGACGCATCGACATGTGCTCGGTCTCGACGAAGCGCACGCCCACCTTCTCCAGCCACCTGAGCGGCGCATCGCCACCGATGCACACGAAGACGTGATCATTCGGCACGTGCTCGTGCTCCGCACCTACCTTGAGCACCACGACGCCGGGCTGGATGTCGCTCACGGTCGAGCCGAACAGGAGGCGCACCCGCCCCTGCGACTCGAGCTCGTCGAGGAGCTGACGATTCTTCGCCTTGCACCGGGAGAGCTGCTTGCCGCGGTACGAGAGCGTGACTGCAGCGACGTGCGCGAGCGCGATGGCTGCCTCGACGGCCGAGTCGCCGCCGCCGACGACGAGCACGCGCTGACCTTTGTGGTCCGCCGGGTCGTTGAGCAAGGGGCTGACCTTTTCGAGCGACTCACCACTGACCCCGAGCTTGCGGGGCTTGCCGCGCGTGCCGATGGCGAGCACCACGGACTGCGCCACGCAGCTGCGCGCGGTCGTCTTGACCTTGTAGTAGCCGCGCGCGTCGCGCTCGATGTCCTCGACGCCTTCGCGCGTGGAGATCTTGAGCCCGGTGCGCTCGATGATGGTGCGCCAAGCTGCGAGGAGCTCGTCCTTGTGCGAGTCCCACACGGGCAGGAGTCCGACGCAACGCACATCGTACGGCTCTGCCATGACGTGCTTGCCCTTCGGGTAGCGCGCGATGGTGGACGCGACCAGCTCGTCCTTCTCGATGACCGCGTACGTGAGCTTCTTCGCGACGCAGGACAGCGCGGCCGACAGCCCCGCCGGGCCCGATCCGACTATGAGCACGTCGACGTTGTTCTTCTTCGCAGCGTCCGCGCCCCAGCTCTTCATGCCCGTGACGAGCATGTGCTCGACGACGGCGCGCCCCAGGTTCGAGCTGTTCTTCACGAGCGGCTTCCCCGCAGCCTCGCCGATGAGGTAGAGCCCTTGCGCCGCCTGGTAGTAATCGTCGAGCTCGGGCAGGCGGATGGGCGGCGGCTTCGTCCCCTCGTAGTGCATGACGAGCGCGGTCGTCGGGCAGGCGGTGACACATTGCTCGCACTGGATGCAGTCGCCGAATCGCTCGACGCGACTCTTGTTCGCGACGAGCTCGAGGACGTCGGTGGGACAGACGGTGATGCAAGCTTCGCAGCCGGTGCAACGATCGTCGTTGATGCTGTGCACGAGGAGGTGCTTCCGCGGTGCTTCGGCGATGCCACCGACCCTCTTCCCCTCGGTTCGCGGCTTCACCACGCGGTCGTTCTTGCCGAGCTTCGCGCTCACGAACACGAGGGCGACGCAGGCGACGACGAAGCCGAAGATGACGTACAGGACAACCATGAGGTTCCTTCCGGCTGCGAGGCACGACCCCGCGCCAGCTTCATTTTATCGGGAATCTGGCCGGGGCGCACGCGTCGACAGCCGCGCTACTTCACTTCATTGCAGGGACGCGCGGATGCGAACGAGCTCGGCGATGAACGTGGCGACGTTCCGTGCGTCTGCCACCTTGCTGTGTCCGCTGCGGCGCGGCAGGCAGTCGATGACACAGGTGGCGATGCCGCCTCGTCCGTCTTTGCTCAGGCGCTGCACCTTGGCGGCGAGCTCGAACGCGACGATGCCTGCCGAGCGCGTGGCGACCAGATCGAGCGAGTCGAGCAGGTCTCGACGGAAGAGATAGATCCCCTCGAGCTTGCCGTGGAAACCGATGAGCGCCCACACGAAGAGCCGGGCCGTCCGCGACATGAGCGCGCGCACGAGGCCATCGGGGCGGTGGGTGTAAGTGGAGAGCACGAGCGCTTCGTCCCGACGGGCCGCGAGCAGCGTGTCGATGGACGCGGGCGGGATCTGGCCATCGGCCGGGACCCAGGTGACGAGCTCCAGCGTCGCGGCGGAGAAGCCGGTGCGCAGCGCGGCGGTCAGGCCTCGATTGCGCTCGTGCCGGACCACGCGTGCCTCGCGCACATCGATGCGCGTCGCGAGCTGGTCGGTGGAGCCATCGGTGGAGCCGTCGTCGACCACGACGATCTCGAAGCGGGACACCGTGCCGCGGGCGACGGACGCGCGCACCGACGCCGCGAGCTCCTCGAGGACACCGGGGAGGTTCTCGCGCTCGTTGTAGCAAGGGACGACGATGCTCAACGACGGTGCGGCCATCATGCGAGGCTAACGTCTTTTGTCGCGAGGCGTGCGGAAGTAGGATACAGGCCACTTCCAAGGAGACCTCATGTTCATCCGTCGCAGCCTGTTCGCGCTCTCGCTTCTCGGCCTTCCGATGTCGGCCCTGCCCGTCCACGCCGCCGCGCCTGCCGCACCTGCCAAGGTGTCGGGCAAGCCGAAGATCACGGCCTCGGGCCTCTCGTACTACGACCTCGCGCCCGGCAAGGGCACTGCTGCGAAGGCCGGCGACAAGGTCCACGTGCACTACACGGGCTGGCTCGTCAGTGGCACGAAGTTCGACAGCTCGCTCGATCGCAACGAGCCCTTCACCTTCTCGCTCGGCAAGGGCGAGGTCATCAAGGGCTGGGACGAGGGCGTGGCCGGCATGATGCCGGGCGGCAAGCGGCAGCTCCACATCCCTGCCGCTCTCGGGTACGGCGCGCGCGGCGCAGGCGGCGTCATCCCGCCCAACGCCGACCTCGTCTTCGACGTAGAGCTCATCGGCACGAACTGAGAGTGCACTCCATCGAGGAGGCGCGATCGGCGGCGCTCGCGCTGGTCGCGCCGACTCGAGAAGTGGAGGTCGCGCTCGACGAGGCGCGAGGTCGCGTACTCGCCGCGGCGCTGCATGCGTCGGCCGACGTGCCCGCTGCGCCGACGTCGATGATGGACGGCTACGCGGTGCACGCGCGCGGTCCCGCCCTGCGCCGCGTCGTCGAGGAGTCTGCCGCCGGCGCGCCGAGCGCCCGCCCTCTCGCGCCGGACGAGGCGGCGCCGATCTCCACGGGTGCGCTCCTGCCCGCGGGCGCCGATGCCGTCATCCCCGTCGAGGACAGCGAGCTGCACGGCGCGCAAGTGCGGCTGCCGACCACGGTGCCAGGCCGCTTCGTCCGACAGGTCGGCAGCGATCTCTCGCGGGGCGAGCGCCTGCTCGCGGCCGGCAGCGTGCTCGACGCGGTGGCCATCGCGCTCGTGGCAGGTCAGGGGCACGCGCGCGTGCGGGCGGCGGAGCGACCGCGGGTCGCAGTGTTCTCGCTCGGCGAGGAGCTGCGTGGACCCGGTGAAGTGTTGTCGCTCGGCGCCCTCTACGACTCGAACGGACCCGCTTTGGTGGCGGCCTGTGCCGATGCGGGCGCCCAGCCGGAGCGTCAGCCGCTGGTGCCAGACAATCTCGCAGCGCTCACGTCTGCGCTCCGCGACGTCCGCACCGACCTCGTGGTCACGAGCGGCGGCGCCTCGGTCGGCGTGCACGACCACCTGCGCGCGGCGATCGAGCGCGCAGGCGGCGAGGTGCTGCTGTGGCGCGTGGCGATGAAACCCGGCAAGCCGCTCGTGCTCGGCCGCATCGGCACGACGCCAATCGTCGGGCTGCCCGGCAACCCCGTCTCCGCGCTCGTGTCGTTCTACCTGTTCGTGCGACCGATGATCCTCGCGATGCTCGGCCGCCTGGACGTCGACCTGCCGCGCGTGTGCCTGCCGCTCGGGAGCGCGCTTCCACTCATCGGGGACCGCCGCGAGCTCGTACGCGCGCGCATCGTGAGAGACGCGATGGGCGTCGAGCGCCTCCAGCCGGAGTCGAAGCAGGCGTCGTCTGCGCTGCTCGGCCTCGCCTGCGCGGATGCGCTCATCGACTGCGCGCCCGGGCTCGTCGCCGCGGTGGGCGAGCTGCTGCCTGCGCTACGCCTGCGGTAGTCGCTCGAAGATCTGCTCGAGCTGACGCAGGCCGTTCTGCAGGAGGAACGTGCTCGCCCGGCCATAACTCTTCCGGCCGACGAGATGAAAGCCGGGCTCCCCCGACTCGAGCTCCTCCGGCCGCACCAGCGGCACGCTCAGGCAGCTGGTCACACTCGAGATGGCCCGCCACAGCCCGCGCGTGCCCTCCGTCGCGGGCGCGAGATCGACGGCCAGTTCGCGCAGGATCGAGGTGTCGGGACGGTCGCCCGTGAGCCCGACGATCGTGTCGACCTCGACGCGTGTACCGTTCGACAGCGTGAGGGCCAGCGGCGCCGCTGAGACGCGCTCGACGTGCGCGCGTCTCTCGACGACGAGGCTCGCGGGCGGTGCTGCGGCGAGATCGTTGGCGCGCAGCACCACCGCCGCGCGGGCGGGCAGAGGATCGTTCGCCACCTCGGTGACCGGCCGTCGGTGCGCCGCTCGCACGAGCCAGGTGACGCGCGCGCCGCTGTCGATGAGCAGGCCAACGGCGTGCGCCGCGGAGTGCCCGTGTCCCACGAGCGCCACACGCGCGCCGTCGAGCGAGGGCAGCGCGGCGTGCAAGTCGCCGAGCGTGCGGACGAGCCGCGGATCGCCGACGAGTGCGCGCTCACCGAGCCCCGACCCGAGCGGCAGCGCACCGCCCGCGAGCCCCGACGCATCGAGCACGCAATCCGCTTCCAGGATCGACTCCTCGCCGCAACGCTCGACCAGCAAGCGGAACGCGCGGTCGCCACGCACGGGGTGGTCTGCGAAGTCGCGCCGGCTCATCCGCGCACGCGAGATGCCGAGGACGCGCATTTCTCGTCTTACATCGAGCCCGACCGCCGCACGCTCGAGCAGCATCGCGAGCTCGGGTCCCGTCAGCAGCGCTGCCGGATCGTGCGGGCCGATGCGTGCGAGCAGGCGCGGCGACAGGTTCATCGAGAGCGGCGAGAACGCGCGCGTCTGACCCCACGCTCGGAGGCCGTGGCCGACCTCGCCCGCCTCGAGCACGCTCACCTCGTGGCCGCGCTCCGCACCGAGCAGCGCGGCCTCGAGACCGATCGGCCCCGCGCCGACGACGGCGAGGCGCATGCCTAGCCTTTCCGCGCGAGTGTGTTTTCCGCCTGCACCCAGTGAGCGATGGTGCCGCCGCCCCGGATACTCGCCGCGACGCTGACCGCCTCGGCCATCTCCTCGGGTGTCCAGCCGGCGTCGGTGCACTGCGACGCGTACGAGTCGATGCAGTACGGCTCCTGGATCGCGAACGCGACCGCGAGCGCGACGAGCTTCTTCGTCTTGCCGTCGAGGGCCCCGGGCTCCATCGTCGCCTGGTACCACTTCATGAACAGGTCGAAGAGCCTGGGACTGCTCTTGGCGAGCGCGCCAAACCGCGCGAGGTCTTCGGACAGGTAGTAGCTGGACATTGGGCTCCTCGGGGGTGGGTTACCGGTGCTCTGGCGGCGAGCACGCGCAGCGGGTCACAGCGGCTCGAGCTTGCCGGCGAGCTTCACGAAGGCCTCGGGCGGCAGCGGTAACATGCCGAGCTCCGGCGAGGACACCTGCACGAGCGCGCCGCCGTCGGGCCGATGACAGAGCAGCACATGGTCGTCCCGCTCGGTGGTGCAGGTGACGGTCGTGTCATCGAGAGGCTTCACGGCGAACTGCTGCGCGTGACGCATAGCCGTCACCTCCGTCTCGAAGTGCTTGCGCCCTTCATCGGCAGTGCCTTGCAGCGGGAACGCACGCGCCGACTCGGCGAAGCCCACGTGCAGCAGCTCGCCGATGGCGGTGATACGTCCCGCGGCAAGGTGGGCCATGACCTGGTGCGCCAGCTCGATGGCCGCGGCCCTGTCCGCCACGGTCGACACTTTTTCGCTGTGCAGCCACACCGGTGCGCTCTGCGTCGCCGGGAGGGTGAACCGGAAGGTGAGCACGTACGGCAGCGTGTAGCGCAGCCCGGGCGGCTGGCTCGAAGGCCGCCACTCCTGCTTCTGCAGCGTCTCTGTCCTGGTCTCGTACTGCTCGCCGTTCTTCGTGCTCACGTCCTGCTCGAGCGTTGCCACCACGAAGTGATCGGGGGTCGGCTGCGAGAGGACCACGGGTGCCTTCGCGTCCGGCTTGACCGTGTCAGTCCCCACGCGCACCTCGAGGCGGTTGTCGCCGGGGACGACGAGGCCAGCCAGCGCGAGGCTCTGCGTCGCCGCCCGGCCCGCCGGTGCGCGTCCGATGACGGCGCCGTTGAGGTACAAGACCGCCGACGTCTTCGCACCGAGCTCGGTGGAGATACCGAGGCTGCGGACCGGCTCTGCGTGCGCCCCGTTCGACACGCAGAGGATTGCGAGACAGGCGAGGATGTAGTTCGGCATGACGCTTCGACGATGCCCTACAATGGCCGGCCATGCGACTCCTCCTGTGCACGATCTTCCTTGCAAGCGTGACGGCGGCCACGGCATCCGCCGAGCCCAAGGGTGTCGTCGCGCCACGCGCCACCGCAACGGCCGCGCTCGCCCAGATCCTCCACGACAACGACGCGTGGGTCCGCGAGCACGACCCGAAGGCATTCGCGCGCTTCAAGGACGACCAGCACCCGCGCGCCACCGTCGTGGCGTGTGCCGACTCGCGCTTCCAGAGTCGTGACCTCGAGTCGTCTCCCGAAGGCGACCTGTTCGAGATCCGCAACATCGGCAACCAGGTGGACGCGACGCCGGGCTCCGTCGAGTACGGTGTGCGCCACCTGCACACGCCGCTGCTTCTCATCGTCGGTCACGTCGGTTGCGGCGCGGTCAAGGCGGCGCTGCTCGGCTACGTCAGCGAGCACCAGGCGGTCAGGCGGGAGCTCGATGGCTTGCATAACTCGCTGCGGTCGTTGCCCGGCGACGGGGTCGTGGAAGGCCGCTGGCTCGATGGTGTCCGCGCCAACGTCTTCCAGCAGGTGGACTATGCGCGCGCGGAGTACGATGCAGAGGTGAAGAGCGGCGCGCTGACGGTGGTCGGCGCGATCTACGACTTCCGGGACGACCTCAAGGGCGGTCAGGCTCGGCTACACATCGTCGACGTCGACGGCGAGCGCGATGCAAGGCGCATCGAGGCCCTTCCCCTCGTGAAGGCGGCGCGCGCCCGCTAGGAGCCCGTCCCCGTGTGCGACCCTCTCGCAGGCACACGCTGTAGCAGCAGCACGGCTGCGTTTCTTGCCGAGACCGCTCGCGCTACCAGCGCGCGAGCTCGGCAGGTCGTGGGCGGTGCATGCCGTTGCCCACTCGTGACGAGCAGCTTCTCCCCCACGCATCGAGCAGTGATCGAAGCGCCGCGCAGATTCGCTCGAGCTCGTCGCGAACGAAGTGCGAGACGTGGCCTTCGGGCCCGAGTCCCTTCACCGACAATGGCAAGCGCTGCTCGACATCCCACGGACGAAACGTCTTCGCCATGCCGCGAATCGATCTCGCCAGCACACGTCTGTCGATCGAGAACGCGCGAGGCCGCGACAGCGGGTGCAGCTGCCCAGCGCGCCCGGAGGACGTGAGCGGCCAGATGCGCTTGACGGCGCGGCCGCAGCAGGTCACTTCCGGGTACGGGCTCCCGGCCCCCGTTTGACGCAGCGACCGGCCATCATCAGAATGCCGCTCCCATGGCACAGCAATACATCTTCACGATGAAAGAGCTCCGCAAGATCGTCCCGCCCAAGCGGGAGATCCTCAAGGGCATCTACCTGTCGTTCTTCCCGGGCGCGAAGATCGGGGTCATCGGCGGCAATGGCGCCGGCAAGTCGACGATGCTGCGCATCATGGCCGGCCTCGACAAGGACTTCCTCGGCGAGGCGTTCCCCGCCGAGGGCACGAAGATCGGCTACCTCCCGCAGGAGCCGCAGCTCGACCCGACGCTCGACGTGCGCGGCAACGTGGAGCTCGGCGTCAAGACGACGAAGGACCTCCTGAAGCGCTTCGAGGACGTTTCGAACTCGTTCTCGGATCCCGACGCCGACATGGACAAGCTCATGGTCGAGCAGGCGAAGCTACAGGACAAGATCGATGCAGTGAACGGCTGGGAGCTCGACCGCCAGCTCGACATCGCGATGGACGCGCTGCGCCTCCCGGCCGGTGACGCCGACGTGACGAAGCTCTCCGGTGGAGAGAAGCGCCGCGTTGCGCTCTGCAAGCTCCTCCTCGAGAAGCCCGACATGCTGCTCCTCGACGAGCCCACCAACCACCTCGATGCCGAGAGCGTCGCGTGGCTCGAGCGCTTCCTCCACGACTTCCCCGGCACGGTCGTCGCCATCACGCACGACCGCTACTTCCTCGACAATGTCGCGGGCTGGATCCTCGAGCTCGACCGCGGCGCCGGCATCCCGTGGAAGGGCAACTACTCGTCGTGGCTCGAGCAGAAGGGCAAGCGGCTCGCCGACGAGGAGAAGCAGGAGTCGGCCCGTCAGCGTCAGCTCGCGCGCGAGCTCGAGTGGGTGCAGGCCGCTCCGAAGGCGCGCCAGGCGAAGAGCAAGGCGCGCGTCGCTGCGTACGACGAGCTGCTCAAGGCCTCGGACATCGAGCGCAAGGAAGACGCGATCGACATCCAGATCCCGAACGGCCCGCGCCTCGGCGAGGACGTCATCATAGCGGAGACCCTGTCGAAGGGCTTCGGCGACAACATGCTCATCGACAAGCTGAGCTTCCGTCTCCCGCGCGGCGGCATCGTCGGCGTCATCGGTCCGAACGGCGCGGGCAAGACCACGCTGTTCCGCATGTTCGTCGGCCAGCAGCAGCCCGACGACGGCAAGCTCGTGGTCGGCCCCACGGTGAAGATGGCGTATGTCGATCAGTCGCGCGACTCCATCGACCCCGACAAGAGCGTCTGGCAGCAGATCTCCGGCGGCGCGGACTACCTCGAGTTCGAGCGGCGCAAGATCAGCTCGCGCGGCTACACGTCGTGGTTCGGCTTCCGCGGCACCGACCAGCAGAAGCTCGGCAAGGAGCTCTCCGGCGGCGAGCGCAACCGCCTGCAGATCGCGACCGTGCTGCGCGACGCCGGCAACGTCCTCCTGCTCGACGAGCCGACCAACGATCTCGACGTCGACACGCTTCGCGCGCTCGAGGAAGCGCTGCTCGGCTTCGCGGGCTGCGCCGTCGTCATCAGCCACGATCGCTGGTTCCTCGACAAGATCGCGACGCACATCCTCGCGTTCGAAGGCGAAGGCCAGGTGGTCTGGTTCGAGGGCAACTACCAGTCCTACGAGGCCGACAAGAAGCGCCGACTCGGCGCCGCCGCCGACCAGCCCCACCGTCTCAAGTACAAGAAGATCGCGCACTAGCAGCCGTGGTGCAAACGCTCGACCGCACGCTGCAGGCGCCCGTCGGTGCTTGTGCCAGCCTCTCTTCCAGGAATACTCGAGCCGAGGTCGAAATCTCGAGTCCGCCGCTCTTCGACGCCCTGGTAAAAGGGGCGAATCTGGCGCCCATCGCGCCCGCGCTACCTAGCGCCATGGCAGATTCGACCGACGCCGGCATCGGGGATCCCAAAGTCACTCTCGTAGAGACTGACGGACGCCGTGGGATCGCGCCGGGCAGGCGATGCCGGCCGAGCTGCCCGCGCAACAGCACGCGCCCGAGTTGCTGTCGATCGCCGATGCGCGCGTGCAACTCGCGCTCGCAGCCGACGAGCCGCTTGCGGCGACGGCGTCCCTGCTGCCCACGACACGCGCGCGCTGGCCCGCATCCGTCGGGAGAGAGGACGAGGCGCTGGTCGTCTTGCGCCCGCTGGCGCCCTGCCGTCTCGATGCGCGGCAGCGCGCATTTCCGGATGACCCTGCCACAAGTCTTGCCCGCCAGAACGAGCGTGCGCCGTATCGATGACGTGATGCTCGCGCCGGCAACGGAGAGCGGCCGTCAAAAGATCGGCCAGTCCCGCTGATGGACGCGTTCTGGCCCGTGATGTCGCTCTTGCCATCGACGCTCGTCGCGGTCGCGTTCCTGTCTCGCAACGCGCGGAAGCGGTGGGCGCTGCGACGCGTGCGCGCGGAGCTGCTCGAGGCGCTCATTGCTGGCGCGGACCTGACGGCCATCGAGCACGAGCTCGCGTACCTCGTGGCGGAGCTGAGGCCCGACCTGCCGTCACCACACGATGCCGACCTGCGGCTGCTCCACGCCATCGCCGCGATGGAGCGCCTCGAATTCGAGGTCGCGCGGACCCGGCTCGACTCCGCGCGTCCGCACGAGGCCGAGCCATGGGCGCGGGCGCGGCTGGCGCTGTTGCGCGCGCAGCCACTCGCCGAGGTCCCCGAAGCCGCGTCGGTCCTGCTCGCCGCGATCGAAGACGACACACGGGCGATGCTCGCGCTCGCGACCGGCCGTACGGACGACGCCCTCCTGGCAGAGCCCGGCCCCCTGCCGACCACGCGCGCCAGGCTCCTGTGCGCGCTGGGTCGCAACGACGAAGCGCTTGTGGTCCTCGGCGCACTCGCAGCGACTCGCCTCGACGCGCTCTGTCGCGCTTTTCCCGCGGACCCGCTCGTGCTGCTCCATGTTCGCTCCCGGGACGCGACGCCATACCGCTGACCCGGCGCGGGCTCTCCCCGAATGCGCGAAGCCGCCCGAGCGGTGTGATATCGGAGGGGTGTGTCGCTCGTGATCGGGCAGGCCGCATGAAGTCATGGCCGCCCCTCTGACCAGCACGCCGAACGCCAGCGGCCGTCCTCCGACGGTCTCCGGCTATCGTGTTCTCGATCGCTGGGGCGACCTCGACGTGTACGCGGCGGTCCGAGTCGGCGAGCCGCACGAACCGCTCCTCGTGTTGATGTGCGGGGCGGAAGACCTGGCTGCAGCCTATCGCGGGGTCGACAGCCCGCGCCTTCCGCTGCTTCTCGACGAGGGACGGAGCGCGTCGGGGGAGCGCGTCCTCGTGATCGAGCGTCCGCGGGGCGTCGCGCTCACGGAGTCGACGCTCACCGCCCGGCGGACGGCCGAGGTCGGCGCCCAGGTGTGCGAAGGCCTTCTGGCACTGTGTCGCGCGGGGATCTCGCACGCGGAGCTCGTCGCGGGGCGCATCGTCATCGCCGCAGGCGACGAGGTCGACGTGAAGCTGGTCGTCACGCCGACCGCGGGTCAGCCCGACGAGGCGGCTGATGTGACCGCCGTGCGTGCGCTGCTTCGAAAAGCTCTCACGCGCGCCAGGGACGAGCCGGCCGCGACCCGGATGCTGCACGCGCTCGAAGCCGCGTCGGAGCAGCGCGCGGGGCTCGAGGCGCTCGCGGCTGAGCTGCATCGCCTCTCCGTGGCCGGTGCAGCACCGCGCACAACCGCGCCTGCGGGCGTCATTCAGACGACGCTGGCCGGGAAGGGGCAGGCGCCGCCGGCGAGCGAGAAGCTCGTACCGCCGAAGCCGTCGGGCACCTTGCTCGGCTCGTACCGGCTCCTCCAGGTACTGGGGGAGGGCGGGATGGGCATCGTGTACCTGGCAGAGCACGTGCGCCTCGGCCGGCGAGTCGCCGTCAAGCTGCTCCGCAGCGAGTTCGCAGAAGATGCGCTGGCAGTGAGCCGCTTCTTCGCGGAGGCACGCGCCGTGAACCAGATCCAGCAGGAAAACATCGTCGAGATCACCGACTTCGTCGAGAACCCGACGGGCGACAACTACTACATCATGGAGTTCCTGCCCGGGCTCAACCTCGGCCAGGTCATCGAGCGGGACGGCCACCTCGAGCTATCACGGGCGCTCGGGATCGTGGTCCAGATGTGCTCGGCGCTGGCGTCGGTGCACGACGCGGGCATCGTGCACCGCGACCTCAAGCCCGAGAACGTCTTCCTGACGGAGCGCGGAGGGCAGAAGGACTACGTCAAGCTCCTCGACTTCGGCATCGCAAAGCTCGGCCTCGAGGACGACGGCCTGGCGACGCACAGGACCGGCGTGGGCATGATCCTCGGCACGCCGGCGTACATGTCGCCCGAGCAGGCGAGCGGCGTCCCCGTCGATCATCGCTCGGACATCTACGCCATCGGCCTCATCCTGTACGAGCTCATCACCCGGCGGAGCCCGTTCGACGGGACCAACTTCGGCGAGATGCTGGTGGCGCGGTTGTCGACCATGCCACCCCTGCCGAGCAGCGCGGCATCAGAGCCGGTGCCGGAGGCGCTAGACGCGCTGGTCATGCAATGCCTCCTCATGAATCGCGACGGTCGCCCGGCCACGGTGCGCGAGGTCGAGACGCGGCTGCGGGAGATCGCCGCGGCTCACGACTGCGCGCTCGAGACCTTCGTCGAGCAGAAGCCGCCGGCCAGCCGGCGAACGATGCGGCTCGTCGTCGCGGCAGCGGTCGCCGTCACTGCGCTGCTCGGCGTGCTGGCCCTCGTGCGCTCCCGCGCCCCGGCGCCGGCGGCCACGCCCGCGCCGGTGGTCCGCGTCACACCGCCGGCTTCGCCGCCCGCAGCGTCCCCCCCGCCCATCGCGGAGGCGCCAGCGACCCCAGCCCCCGCGGAAGACAGCCCGCCCGTCGGGGCCGCGGCGAGCCATTCCCGTACAGACAAGCACGGCAAGCGCTCGCTCGACGGGCCTTCGCGCCGCGCCGTCATTGATCCGTACAAATGAGGCTCTCGGGTTCGGCGTGGCTCTTGTTCGTTTTGCTCTGCGCCGCGCCGCAGGTAGCGCGCGAGGACGCGCTCGAGGAGGCGAAGCGCATCGTCA
>JAYTLP010000283.1:0-3325 GCA_043729375.1 Myxococcales bacterium | reverse complement strand
GCGGCGGTGACGTACGCGAGCGCGCGCGAGGCCTCCGTCTGCGCGCGCATCGACATGAGCATGCGACGCACGTCGGGGTGGTGCGCTATCGAGACGGCGGCCGGCGAGCCCACGACGTCGCGCGACTGGATGCGCTCCTTCGCGTACCAGACCGCCTTCTGGTACGCGCGCTCCGCGATGCCGACGCCCTGCATGCCGACCTGGAAGCGGGCGGCGTTCATCATGATGAACATGTACTCGAGTCCACGGTTCTCCTCGCCGACGAGCTCGCCCACCGCGCCGGGCTTGCCGTCGACCGGGTGGTTGCCGTCGCCGAAGAGCAGCACGGCGGTGGGGCTCGCCTTGATGCCGAGCTTGTGCTCGATGGAGGCGCAGTACACGTCGTTCTTCTCGCCGAGCGAGCCGTCGGCCTTCACCATCACCTTCGGCACCGTGAACAGCGAGATGCCCTTCACGCCCTCGGGCGCGTCCGGCGTGCGCGCGAGGACGAGGTGCACGATGTTCTCGGTCATGTCGTGCTCGCCGTACGTGATGTAGATCTTCTGTCCGAAGAGGCGGTATGTACCGTCACCGACGGGGACCGCGCGTGTGGCCACCTGCGCGAGATCGGAGCCGGCCTGCGGCTCGGTCAGGTTCATCGTGCCGGTCCACTTCCCGGAGATGAAGTGCGCGAGGTACTTCTTCTTCTGGTGATCGCTGCCCGCGGTGAGGAGCGCCTCGATGGCGCCGTCGGTGAGCAGCGGGCACAGCGCGAAGGAGAGGTTCGCGGCGTTGAGGTTCTCCATGCACGGCGTCGCGACGAGCTTCGGCAGACCCTGGCCGCCGAACTCCGCCTCGTGCTGCACGCCCTGCCAGCCGCCGTCGGCATACTGCTTGAATGCGGCTGCGAAGCCTGGGCTCATGGTGACCGCGCCGTCCTTCCACGTGGACGGCGCGACGTCACCGGTCCGGTTGAGCGGCGCGATGACGTTCTCGACGAAGCTCGCGTTTTCCTCGAGCACAGCCTCGGCGACGTCGTGCGTCGCATCCTCGAAGCCGGGGAGCTTGTTGATGGAAGCGAGATCGGCCAGCTCGTTGACCACGAACTGCATCTCCTTTAGGGGCGCCTTGTAGGTCATGGGCAGGGAGTAACACCAAGCCGCCATGTCGTCGACCCACTTTCCGACGCGCGATTCCTCGACGGTAGACAAGTCCGCGGTCGCCAGGCGTCGCGGCCGGGTTCATGATGGGGGCGTGACGACTCGAGGTGGGTGGATGTCGCATGGAATGCTGTACGCGGTGGCCATCGCGGGCGCCTTGCTCGCAGGCTGCGTGGGTTCTCCACGGGTCGGCGAATCAGAGTCCGCGCTCGGCTTCCCCAACGACGAGGCCGCGTTCGACTTCTTCGTGCAAAAAGGGCTCACCGAGGCGCAGTCGGCGGGCATCGTCGGCAACCTCGACGTGGAGTCGGGCGTGAACCCGAGCTCGGTGCAGAGCGGTGGGCCCGGTCGCGGCATCGCGCAGTGGTCCGTCGGCGCGCGCTGGGACACGACCTACCACGACAACACCACGTGGTACGCCGCACAGCAGGGGCAGGGCCTGCTCACGCTCTCGCTCCAGCTCGAGTTCATCTGGTACGAGCTCAACCACGACTCGAGCTACGGCCTCGCGCAGCTCGAGGCCACGACCACGGTCAGCGGCGCCACGCTCGCGTTCTCGAAGTACTTCGAGGGCTGCGGCACCTGCAACAACTCGATCCGCGTCACCGATGCACAGCACGTGTACGCCACGTTCAAGGGAACCACGGGCCACGACCTCGCCACGGCGCCCGGCGTCTGCGTGCTCGCGAACGGCGACACCGGCACGTGCATCGACACGACCGTGTGCAACGGAATGTCGGGCCACGTGGCGTCGCCCGGCTTCTGCGCCGGCGCCAGCAACATCCAGTGCTGCACGCTGGCCGCCGTCCCGCCGCCCGACGGCGATGCCGCCACGGGGCCCGTCGTGGATGCATCCGTGATCCCCGATTCCACCGACACCGATGGCGGCCTCGACGCGAAATCGGACAAGGGCTGCAGCGTCGGTGGCGATCCGCGCACGGTCGGGCTCGGCGTCTTCGCGTCGCTGCTCGTCCTCATCGCGCTGCGCCGCAAGCGCACCACGTAGCCGCTAGGGCAGCGGGACGAGGCGCGACGTCGTGCGCTGGTACTCGGCATACGCGGCGTACTTCGCGCGCGTGATGCGTTCGGTCATCGTCGTCGAGCCCTGGAACAGGAGCGTCAGCGTGACGGGGCCTGCGATGCCGGTGTACCAGGGAACGCCGGCGGCGACCGAGAACAGCCACACGCACCACCACAGCGAGATCTCGCAGAAGAAGTTGGGGTGGCGGCTGTAACGGAAGAGCCCCGTCGTGAGGAACGCGGGGCCGGGCTCGCCCGCGGCCCGGAGTCGCGCCTTGTCGAGGTGGAAGTCCCATTGCTGGCGGTCGGCGACGGTCTCGCCGCACAGCAGCACGACGAAGCCGACGGCTGCAGCCGCGTCCAGCCAGCCGAGCGGCCGCGTCCCGTGGGCGGCGCACCACACGGGGAGCGCGAGCGCGAGCAGCAGCACGTTCTGGAACGGCGCGATGAACGTCGCGTTGAACACGGCGAAGCCCGTCGGCCCGAGCCGCGCGCGTAGGACGGCCCAGCGATAGTCCTCGCTGCCGCGACGATAGCCCCCCTTGCGCCAGAAGTTGTAGGTCAGCCGGACGCCCCACAGCGTGACCAGCGCCGCCGCGAGGTCGACGCGCAGATTGGTGAAGTGCGTCGCTGCGGCGAAGAGGATGGCGTACGCAGGCGGCGCTACCGACCACAGCCTGTCCACCTGCGAGTGGTTGCCGGTGAAGTTCGACACGAGCCACGTGCCCACGATGAGCGCGAGGCACACGAGGACCGCGAGCGTCAGGTCGGAGGCCGCACCAAGGAGCATCATGCGCGCACACGGTACGCGATCTCGCGAAGCGTCGCGCCGTGTCAGGCTGTACGCATGAAGGTCTCCGACAAGGGCCGTCACGCACCCGCACCGAAGCTCCGGCCGCTCGCGCAGCGTGTCGTCCACGAGCTCTGCACGTGGACGGGGCTGGAGGGCCGCACGCACTGGCTGCTCGGTGACGAGACGGTCGTCGACGGCGCCGACTTCCACGTGGGCCAGGACGAGGTCGGCCACATTCACCTCGAGTCGGAGGCGCACGTGATGCTGCCCGCACGGGTGGTCACGGCGCTGGTCCGCGCCAGCCTCGGCGCGCCGTTCCAGTGGAGCCGTGGCGTCGTGGTCCACCGCATCGCGCGCGAGGCGGACGTGGAGC
>JAYTLP010000282.1:0-4685 GCA_043729375.1 Myxococcales bacterium | reverse complement strand
CGATGGACTCGTCGTCGTAGGCGTTGCGACCGATGCTGTGCGTCGCAGCGAGCTTGTGCGCGACCGCCTGCGAGACACCGGGCCACGTCATGCCGGGCGTGTCGACGAGCCATCGACCGACGCCGAGATCGTGTCGCATCTGCATCTTCGTGATGGCGGGCTCGTCTCCGACCTTGGCCACCTTGCGCTGGAGCAGGGTGTTCATGAGCGTCGACTTTCCGACGTTGGGGATGCCGAGGATCATCATGCGCAGAGGCTTTATCACCGTGCCCCGACCAGGTGCGAGCGCCGCGCACTCGTCGGGGATCTTTGCCACGTCCGGACGAGACCGGGCCGACAGCGCGATGGCGCGAACGCCCGGGCGAGCGTTGTACTCGTCGAGCCACGCGCGTGTCAGCGCCGGATCTGCGATATCCACCTTGTTGAGGATCTTGAGCGCGGGGCGCTGGTTCTCGCGGCGCAGGGCCTCGAACAGCGGGTTGCAGCTCGAGTGTGGCACGCGCGCGTCGAGGACCTCGATCACGACGTCGGTCTGGCGCATCGCCTCCTGGGCCTCGCGCCGTGCCTT
This sequence comes from Myxococcales bacterium, assembly GCA_043729375.1. Taxonomy (GTDB): domain Bacteria; phylum Myxococcota_A; class Polyangia; order Palsa-1104; family Palsa-1104; genus JBDTCO01. The sequence goes on along the minus strand of JAYTLP010000282.1, from coordinate 4,117 downwards.
CACCATGTGTCCGGGGAACCAGTCGATCGACATCGGAGCGCACACTACCCCGAAGTGCGAAACGATGTGCAGAGCCTACGGCGGGCCGCGCAGCTGTAGCACCGACTCCGCGTACGCGAGCCCCTCCAGCGTCTTCGCGCCGTGCCAGGACAGGAGCTCGCCGTTCACGAGGTGGAGCCTCCCCAGCGGCACACCCCTGGCGGCGAGCTCGAGGCGGTGCTCCTCCGCAAACGGAAACGGCTCCGACGACAGGAGGACGCGGTCGGCGCGCGCGAGGGTGGCGATTTTCACGATCGGATAGCGATCCCCCGTGGCGACGTTCTCACCCCCGGCAAGGTTCAGTAGCCCGTTGATGTACGTGCCCGGGCCCGCGGCCATGAGCGGGTCACGCCAGATGAGGTACGCGAACGACACGCGTCGCCGAACGCGCGCGGCGAGCTCGCGAGCGCGCAGCTCGATGGCACGCGCCAGCGGCTCGGCATCGGCCCCCAGGCTCGCGCCGATCTGCCGCAGCGAGAGCGTCGCGCCCGCCACGTCGCGCGCGAACGTGGACAGCACGCGCACACCTGCCGCCTTCAACGCGTCGGCGTCCTCGCGGCGGTTCTCCTCCTCGTTCATCAGCACCACGTCGGGGCGCAGCGCCACGATCTGGTCCAGTCGCGGATTCTTGGTGCCGCCGACGCGCTCCACGCCGTCGACGAGCCCGCGCGGCTGCACGCAGAACTTCGTGCGCCCCACGAGGTAGGCACCGCGGCCGAGCGCGAACACGCTCTCGGTAAGGCTCGGGCAGAGCGACACCACTCGCATCAGCTCGAACCGAGCAGCTGCTCCACGAGCGCGAGGAGGTTCTTCGGCTCGACGGGCTTGGGCATGTGAGCGTGGAAGCCCGCGTCGCGTACCCGGTCGGCATCGTCTTCGCGCGCGAAGCCGGTCAACGCGATCGAGGGGACGAGGCCGCCCTGCTCGCGGGACAGCGCGCGCACTTTCCTCATGAACGAGTACCCATCCTCGCCCGGCATGCCGATGTCGCTGACGATGAGCTCGGGGACGACCTCGGCCATGCGCTCGAGAGCCTCGGGGACGGAGCGTGCGGTCTGCACGACCGCGCCCTTGCGCGCAAAGACGAGCTCGAGCAGCTCGCGAGAGTCGGCGTCGTCGTCGACGAGGAGCACGCGTCGCCCGCCGATGCTCGAGACCGCCTTCGATGGCGCGACCGTCGCAAACTGCCCCGTGATGGGACCGCGGCCGCACACGGGGAGCGACACCACGAACCGGGTCCCGAGCCCGAGGCCTCGACTCGTGACGCGCACCTGGCCTCCGTGCAACTCGACGAGCTGCTTCACGATCGCCAAGCCGAGCCCGAGGCCACCGTAGGTCCGCGTCGACGAGCTGTCTGCCTGTCGGAAGCGGTCGAACACGAAGGGGAGGAACTCGGGTGCGATCCCCGTGCCGTTGTCGTCGACGGTGACACACAGATCACCGTCGACGTTGCGCGTCTCGACCGTGACGGTGCCGCCCTTCGGCGTGAACTTGATGGCGTTCGACATCAGGTTCCACAGGACCTGCTTGAGGCGCCCAGCATCGCCGAGCACCTGACAGTCCTCGTCGTGGAGCTGCGCGGTGAGCGTGATGCTCTTGGCGTCTGCGGCCGAACGCACCACGTCGAGCGCGGTCAGGACGACCGGCGAGAGCGAGATCTTCGCCTGCTCGACCGAGAGCTTCCCCGTCACGATCCGCGAGACATCGAGAATGTCGGCGATGATCTCCGACTGCGTGCGCGCGTTGCGGGCGATGGCCTCGAGCGCGAGGCGCGTGCGCTGCGGGTCGAGGGACTCGTCGAGCAGCGTCTGCGACCAGCCGAGCATTGCGTTGAGCGGCGTGCGGAGCTCGTGAGAGACGGTCGCGAGAAACTCGTCCTTCAGGATATTCGCTCGCTCGGCCTCCTGCTGTGCCGTCTTCTGCGCGTCGATGTCCGTGGCGGTCACGATCCAGGCCGGGTGCTGCTCGTCACCGTCTCCGGGCGCGATGCAGCCGAGCTGCCAGCGAACCTCGTTACCGCAGTGCATCCGGAACTCGACCTCGACCCGGTGCATCCCGCGGAGAGCGCTCGTCCACGCGGCCTCGACCCGCCCGCGGTCTTCCGCGTGCACCGACGAGATCCAGCCGTCGCGCGCCAGCTCGGCCTGCGAGACGCCGCAGGTCTCGAGCATCCGCTGGTTGCAGTACTCGACCTTTCCGGTGTGGTTGGTCACCCACACCGAGACGGGGACCGAGTCGCAGAGCGCACGGTAGCGACGGTCGGCGCGAGCACGGTCGTCCTCGCGGAGGAGCGCGCCTTGCCGTGCGAGCTCCTCGCGCTGCTCGTGGAGCTGGATGAAGACCGCGACCTTGGAGCGCAGGATGACGGGCTCGAAGGGCTTGAGGATGTAATCGACGGCGCCGTGCTCGTACCCCTGGAACACGAAGGACGGGTCGCGGCTGAGCGCCGTGATGAAGATGATCGGGATGGTCCGCGTCTTCTCACGCTGCTTGATGAGCGCTGCCGCGGCGAAGCCATCGGTGCCCGGCATCTGCACGTCCATCAGGATGACCGCGAAGTCGCCGTCGATCAGGTGCCGGAACGCCTCGTCGGCCGATTGGGCTCGAACCATGGCATGCCCGAGAGGACCGAGGACGGCCTCGAGCGCGAGCAGGTTGCCCGGATGGTCGTCGACCATGAGGATTCGCGGAGCGCCGCTCATCAGCGTGACCATAGCCTGACCGCGTCGAGGAGCTTGTCGATGTCCACCGGCTTCGGTAGATAATCCGAGGCCCCGGACTCGATGCACTTCTCGCGGTCGTCCTTCAGCGCCTTCGCCGTGATCGCGATGATGGGCATCGAGCGAATGCTGGCGTCGTTACGGATGGCCCGCATGCACTCGTAGCCGTCCATCTCCGGCATCATCACGTCCATCAGCACGACGTCGACGTCGGGATTGTCGTGCAGCGCCTGGAGGCCAGCCTTGCCGTTCTCGGCGTAGATGACCGTCGTGTGGTGCCGTTCGAAGACGCTGAGGAGCGCAAACACAGTGCGCGCGTCGTCGTCGACCACGAGCACCTTCTTGCCCGAGAGTGGGTCCCCGTGCTCGGTCGAGGCGATCAGCTCCTTGCTGCGCTCGGGCAGGGTGTTGTGCACGCGGTGCAGCAGGAGTGCCGTGTCGTTCACGAGCCTGGCCGACTCGTGCTCTTCGCCCTTCACCACGATGGAGGTGACGAGCTGACGGAGGCGCAGCTCTTCCTTGCGGGAGAGGTCCTTCGCCGTGTGCACGATGACCGGCAGGTCCTGATAGCGCGGGTTCTGCTTCACCTGTTCGATGAAGGAGACGCCGCTCTGCCCGGGCAGTGCGAGGTCGACGACCACACAGTCGAAGGTGTCGCGCTCGAGCGCGGCGTGAGCCTCCTCGGCGCTCGAAACGGTGGTCGCCTCGACGTCGTCGCCCTCCGAAATGAGCTTCGCGACCTCCTCGCGACCCGCGCTGTTGTCCTCGACGAGGAGCACCTTGCGGATCGAGCGGTCGAGAAAGGTCGAGACGTGGGCGAGCGCGGTCTCCACCGACTCGCGGCTGACCGGCTTCTCGAGGTACGAGAAGGCGTCGAACCCTGTTCCACGCTCACGCCGCTCGTTGACCGAGATGATGTGGACGGGAATGTGCCGGGTCGCCGGGTTGCGCTTGAGCAGGTCGAGCACGGCCCAGCCGTCGACGACGGGGAGCTGGATGTCGAGCGTGATCGCATCCGGGATGAGCTCGTTCGCGAGCGCGAGGCCCGTGTCACCGCGGTTCGCGACGACGCCCTTCCAGCCACGCTCGCGTGCAACCGCGAGCATGATCTTGGCAAACCCCTCGTCGTCATCCACGATGAGCAGCACGCGGTCTCCACCGCGGATCTGCTCCCGATCGTCTTCGAATGGTGCGGGTCCGTCGTTCAGGACCGTCGGGGTCACCGTCACGCTCGTCGTGGGCTGGAGCTGCGCCGCGGGCTCCGCGGCCACCTCGAGTGGGACGTAGCGAGTCGGCATGTAGAGCGTGAACGTGCTGCCCTTGCCCTGCTGGCTCTTCACGTGGATCTCGCCGCCGAG
>JAYTLP010000281.1:0-2749 GCA_043729375.1 Myxococcales bacterium | reverse complement strand
ACGAGGTCGCACCTGGTCCCGATGGCGACGAGTGGGATGCCAACGTGGGCGCCCGCCTGCTCTACAAGATGATCGGCTGGGCGCTGAAGTCGCGCGCATAGACGAGGCGTCGTGCGTGTAGTCGTCTTCGTGGGCCTGCTCGTGGGTGCACTCGAGGTCACCATCCCGCTCGACCCGGCCTGTCATGTGGACCCGTGCGAGGAGGGTGGAACGAGCGCCGCGCTGACAGGCCTGCCCCTGACCGGCCGCGATCCGCGGGCTCTGCCTTCGCCGACGGAGGCGCGGGCCGAGGTGCAGTCCGTGCTCCGCAGCACGCACGCGCGGTACGAGACCACGACCGCGGGTGCCGGCTTCTTCGAGCTCGACCCGGCGTGGCTTGCAGTCAGGCACGTCGCCCGCGTCGGTCTCGAGCTCGCTTCGTCGCTCCCCACCGACGAAGCCGTCACACTTTGCCCGGACACTCTCGCGCTCGCGCGCGACACGGCGCTCATCGGCAACATGCTCGCGCTCGCGCAGGCCTCGGAGCTCGTTGCCCGCACCCTCGACGCCTGCGGGCCGATCTTCGACCGGCTCCCGCCTTCCTCGAGGCCCGTTGCCGGTAGGACGCTCGCGCGCATCCGGCGCATGCTCGTGCCCACCGCCGACAATCGTCGCCGCGCAGCGCCGTCCATGCTCCACCAGCTGCAACACGGTGAGGCATCGCGCCCCGCGTGTGGCGCCCCGGTCCCGTCCCCGCGCACGATTCCATCGTTTTCCAGCCCGCGCCCGGCATCGGCGTTGCAGCGTGGTCGGGTATGCGACCCATCTGGACCGGCAGCATCTCGTTCGGCCTGCTGCAGGTTCCCGTGCAGCTCTTCTCGGCGACGCGGGACATCGACCTCCACTTCCGCATGCTCGACGGCCGCGACAAGAAGCCCATTCGCTACGAACGCGTGAACTCCGACAGCGGTGAGGAGGTGCCGTGGAAGGAGATCGTGAAGGCGTACGAGGTGAAGAAGGGCAGCTTCCTCGTCGTGGACGAAAACGAGATCAAGGCCGCGGCTCCAGAGCAGACGCAGACCATCGATCTCGAGGCGTTCGTCGACCGCTGCGACATCGACCCGATCTACTACGAGAGGCCGTACCACGTGGCGCCGGGCAAGAAGGCGGAGAAGGCCTACGGGCTCCTGCACGCGGTGCTGCTCAAGACGAGCAAGGTGGGCATCGCGCGGGTCGTCATCCGCACGCGGCAGTACCTCGCCGCGCTGTTGCCCGAGAAGAAGTCGCTCGTGCTCACGCTCATGCGCTTCGACGAGGAGGTCGTGTCGGCGCAATCGGTGGGCATCGCTGCCACGAAGACGCCCAAGGTCTCGGCTGCGGAGCTCGAGATGGCCGACAAGCTGCTGCAGTCGATGTCGAAGAAGTGGGACCCGACCGACTACAAGGACGAGTTCCGCACGAAGCTGCGCGCGATGCTGGATCGCAAGGCCAGGCACGGCAGCATGGTGAAGGAGCCCCCGAAGACGAAGCGCGACGAGGACGAGGGCGGCAAGGTCATCGATCTCGTGGCGCTGCTGCAGCAGAGCCTCGGCTCCGGTGCCAAGGCCAAGCCGCGTAGAGCCGCAACGGGGATGAGTCGTCGGCCGGCGAAGCGCAGTGCGAAGTGACGCTCTCCCGCTACAAGCAGATGCGACAGTTCGATGCGACGCCGGAGCCGTCCGGTGGTGCCGCCACGGCCGGTGCGCCGATCTTCGTTGTGCAGCTGCACCATGCGAGCCACCGTCACTACGACTTCCGCCTCGAGCACGACGGGGTGCTGAAGAGCTGGGCCGTGCCGAAGGGCCCGAGCTTCGATTCGAGCGTGAAGCGACTCGCGATGCAGGTCGAAGACCATCCCATCGACTACGCCACCTTCGAGGGCCACATTCCCGACGGCAACTACGGTGCCGGCGAGGTGCGCGTGTTCGATCACGGCACGTGGTCGAGCGAAGGGGACATCGATGCCCAGCTGAAGAAGGGCCACCTCCACTTCGCACTGGACGGCGAGAAGCTGCAGGGCGCGTGGGACCTCATCCGCACGGACGGGCACGGGGGCAAGCCGCAGTGGTTGCTGAGGAAGGTCGACGACGCGGAGGCAGGCCCGTTCGAGTCCGACGACCTGCTCGGTGACCCCGATGAGTATCGCCTGCCCGACGCCGAGTGGCACTCGCACCGCCCCGGCACGTCGCGTCGCGGCGTAGGCCGCGCAAAGGCGGCGACGCCAGAAATGCACGACACCAGCGATCCCGACGAGCCCCTTGCGCGCGCGCGCAAGGAGAAGATCACCGCGGCCTTCTTCGAGCCCGAGCTCGCGCGCGCCACGCCGGCGCCTCCGACGGGCAACGAGTGGATCCACGAGCCCAAGTGGGACGGCTATCGCCTGCTCGCCGCGGTGGCGGATGGAAAGGCGCGGCTCTGGTCGCGCAACGGCATCGAGTGGACTGCGCGCGTACCGCACGTGATCGAGGCCATCGAGAAGCTCGGTGCGCGCGCGCTGCGGCTCGACGGAGAGCTCGTCGCGATGGGCCAGGGCGGCAAGGTGTCGACCAGCGACTTCAACGCGCTCCAGGCGGCGCTGTCGGGCGAAGGTGAAGCGGCGCTGAAGTACGTCGTGTTCGATCTCCTGCACGCGGACGGCCTCGACCTCTCCGTGATGCCGCTGTCGGATCGCAAGAAGATGCTGCACGGCGTGCTGGCACGGCTCGACGAGCACGACGCCATCGTGGAGGGC
>JAYTLP010000280.1:0-12359 GCA_043729375.1 Myxococcales bacterium | reverse complement strand
CACACGCTGCATGACCAGGTGGCGCGGATGCGCGACGCGCTCGTGGCGATCCGCGCGTCACTACCGGCGGTCGATGCGACGACCCTGCCGCTTCGGGTCACGCACGGTGATCTCAAGATCTCGAACCTGATATTCGACGACGAGGGGCGCGGAGTGTGCCTAGTCGATCTAGACACGCTCGGGCACATGGCGATGCCGTTCGAGCTCGGCGACGCGTGGCGCTCGTGGTGCAACCCGCTCGGAGAGGACGACGCCGGCGCGCGCTTCGAGCTTCCGCTGCTCGCAGCGGCCTGGCGCGGCTACGCGGGCGCAATGCAGCTCTCCGGCGAGGAGCGCGCACTGCTCGTCCCCGGCATCCTCACCATCTGCGTCGAGCTCTCGGCTCGCTTTCTCCGCGACGTGCTCGACGACACCTATTTCGGCTGGGACCCGGCCCGCTTCCCCAGCCGAGCCGCGCACAACCAGCGCCGCGCCGACAGCCAGCTCGCGCTTGCCCGATCGCTACAGACCCAGCAGCTCGAAGCGGAGCGCATCCTCCGCTAGCGGGCTACTTCTTCGTGTGAGCGTCGAGCCAGCGGAGGACCTCTTCGTGCCAGCGCTTGGTGTTCTGCGGCCGGAGGATCCAGTGGTTCTCCTCGGGGAAGTAGAGCATGCGGCTCTCGACGCGTTGGCGCTGGAGCGCCGTGAAGGAGCCCATCCCCTGCGCCTCGGTGACGCGGAAGTCCTGGCCGCCGTGGATGACGAGCATCGGCGTCTTCCAGCTCTTGACGAACAGCATCGGATTCCAGCGGTCGTATGTGGCGGGGTTCTCGCTGGGCGTGCCCATGAACTCCCACTCGGGGAACCACAGCTCCTCCGTCTGGTAGTACGCCGACGTCACGTCGAAGAGGCCGTCGTGGCAGACGAGGGCGCGGAAGCGCGCGGTGTGCCCCTCGAGCCAGTTGATCATGTAGCCGCCGTACGATGCGCCTAGCGCGACGACGCGCTTGTCGTCGAGGAAGGGATACTTCGCGACCGCGGCGTCGAGTCCCTTCATGAGGTCCTCGAACGGCGCGCCGCCCCAGTCCCCGCGGATCGCGTCGGTGAACGCCTGCCCGTACCCGGTCGAGCCGTGGAAGTCGATCATGACCGCGGCATAGCCGTGACCCGCATACGCCTGCGGGTTCCAGCGGTAGTGGAAGTCGTTGCCGAACGAGCCCTGAGGGCCGCCATGTACGAGGAAGGCGACCGGCACCTTTCCGGTCGTGTAGCCGGCAGGCTTCACCACGTACCCGTGCACGTCGTCTCCGTGAGCCCCTTTGAACGTGAACTGCTCCCATGCGCCCCACTCGATGGCCTGGACGCGCGCGTCGTTGTGGTGCGTCATCTGCGTCTCCTGCTTGCCGCGCAGGATGTGCAGCTCGCTCGGCGTCGCGAGCGTGTTTCGCGTGTACGCCACCGAGCCATCCGGAAGCGACAGCGTGTCGCCGTACATCCCGCTGTCAGCAACCAGCTTCGGCTCTCCCGTCGCGAGGTCGACGCGGAACAGCGCGTGGTTGCCCACGTGGTCGGCTGTCGCGTAGAGCGCCCTGCCGTCGGCCGCAAAGACGAGCTCGCCCGGCGAGCGATCCCAGGCGCCTGCAAGCGCGCGCGTCTTCTTGCTCGGCCAGTCCATGAGGACGATGTGGCGCCGATCGGACTCGTAGCCGGGTCGATCCATCGCGAGGTACGCAAGCGTCTTGCCGTCGGGCGAAAACACCGGTGCGCCGTCCCACGCCGGGTTGCCGGCCGTCAGGCGCGTGGGCTTCCTGCTGCCGTCGAGCGGCACGGACCACAGGTCTTCGTTGGTGCTCCACGCGCTCTTCGGGCCGTCGTCCTTCGCGCAGAACACGAGCGTCGTTCGGTCGCGAGAAACGGCGAGCTCGCCGGCGTCACCGAACGGCAGCGTCGGCGCGTCCATCGCCATGCCCTTCATGAGATCGGTCGTCGTGCCCACGTGCCAGAGGAAGAGGTGCGCGCGCTTGCCGTCCTCCCACTGGTCCCAGTGACGATAGAGCAGCTCGTCGTACGCGAGCGCCTTGACCTTGCCGTCCTTGCGGGCCTGGTCGCGGTGCGCCGTGTCGTCGAGCGTGGCCGCGCCCGGAAACACGTCGATCGCGAGAACGAGGCGCTGCGCATCGACGACCTGGAAGCCGGCGACGTCGAGCGGCACCTGCGTGACCTGCTGCTGCTCACCGCCGCCGATGGCCACGCTCCACACCTGCGAGGAGCCGCTGCGCGTGGACAGGAAGTACACGGCGCGCCCGTCCGGGGAGAACGCCGGGCTGCCGTCCTTCTCCGGGTGGTCCGTGAGCTTGCGCGGCGCAGACCCGTCGGTGCCGACGATCCACACGTCGGTGCGGCCCTTGTTCTCGGCCAGGTCCGTGGTGCGGAGCGTGTACGCGATGAGCTTGCCGTCCGGCGATAGCTTCGCGTCCGAGATGCGCTCCATGGCGAGCAGGTCGTCGACCGAAAATGGGTGCTTTTTCCCGTGCGCGATCGAGCACGTGGCAAGGACGGCTGCGAGGATGAACGTGGGCGAGACGCGCAAGCGGGACCTCCAGAGGAGGCGGGACCCTACCGCGCGGCCGCCGTGGCGTCGAGGAGCGCCGCGCCCACGCCGAAGCCGACGGTGAGCACGAGCGCGCGTCCACGAACCTGCGGGCACGCCGACAACGCCGCCAGCTCCGCGTCGTCGAGCACCAGCGTGTCCGTGTCCTCCAGCGCGGCAAGCAAGAGAGCGTCATCGACCAGCGTTGCGTCGCCGGCCATGCCTGGATAGCTCGAGCCCTCGGGCGTGCCATCGCTGCGCAGCGCCGTCGGCAGCGCGAGCACTACGCGTCCAGGCCTGGGCGCAAGGTCGAGCGCACGATGGATCGCACCGCCGATGAACGCGACGAGCGCCGAGCGATGCGCAGGGTCCGTCGAGCGGAACAGCACCGGGAGCGCCCGCAGCTCGCGCTCCACCAGCAGGTGTCCACCGGGCCACGCCATCTCGACCGCGGTCTGCCCCACGAGCCGACCGCGGCCACGACCTGCACGGGCTCGTCGGCGAACAGCGCGAAGATGCGGCGCGACAGCTCCGGCTGGCACCAGTTCTGGCTGCCGAGCGAGACGTACGCGAGCGGTGTGTCGTCGAGAGCAACCGGCTCCGCTTCGGCCTCGTCACCCCGTTGCACGACGCGCGATGCCCCGAGCAGCGTCACGCCCGGTGGCTGCTCGCCAGCGGGGCCTCGGACGGTGAAGACGCCTCGAGGCCGTGTGCAGCGAAGAGCCGGGCGCGTGCGGGCTCGAGCGCGCGCACCGTTGACAGCAGCTCGCTGTCGAACCCCTCGGGAAGCACGGAATTCAGCGAAGAGGACAGCGCGACCCGAGGCAGGCCCGCTCCATGCGCAACGATGGGTGCGGCGTACACCATCGGATCGCGAGTGATGACGTGCGGTCGGCACGCGCCCCAGCCGTGACTTGCCACCAGGAGCTCGGCCCGATAGCGCGCCCCGGAGTCGAGACGCGCCTCGCCGAGGAGCGTTCGCCGGAGCGGCACGACCCCGAAGCGCGAAAGCATCTACTCCGTCCCTTGCAGCGCAGCCTCGTCGAGCAGGAAGTAATGACCGTAGTGCGTATCGTCGGCAGCGCCTCCGACCAGCCGGCCTTCACGTCGCGCGACGCACGGCCGGCGAGCGCGTCCTGGCTCACCTCCTGCTCCCACGCGGGCACCAGATCGTCCTGCGCCGCGACGCGCGCCAGGGAGGCTTCGTCGCGCGCGCCGACACACAGTGTTCGCGAGAGGCCGTAGCGCGCCGCAGCTTCGGCCGCAGAGGGTTCGTCGTCGGCAACGACCAGGCGCGAGGACGACCACGCAAAGCGCGCCTGATCGTGAAAGGCCATCGTGGAACTCGGCGGACGAGCGCCCGCCTGGTGCGCGAACGCGGCCAGCAGGGTCGAGTCGAGCCCGCCCGACAGAAACAGGCCGACCGGCGCGTCGGCCACGAGCGCGCCGTGCACCGCCTCGGTGAGCAGCGCTCGCATGGCGGGGACAACGTCATCGAGTCACTCCCCGGACACCCTCGGCCGCCACCACCGCGCGCGGTCGACCCCGCCGCGGGCGACACTCAGCCGCTCGCCGGGCGTGAGGATCTCGATGTCGCGAAACGGAGCGCGGACGACCCCGGAGAAGGGCGCCGCCGTCATCGCTCACACAACGCGGCGAAGACCTCGTCGAGCGCGGCGTACTCTCACCCAGCACGTGTGCAGCCGACGAACCCCCCCGTCGCCCGACAGTCGACCCTGGGGTAGCTCACGCAGCTCGATCGCGAGTCCGCACGATGGCGAAACGGCGCTCTATACTCATGTCATGAAAAACGCCCTCGGGGTCCTGGTCGTGGTGCTGGTGGGCTTCGCGCTGTTCGTCGCCACCCGACCGGCACACTTCAAGCTCTCGCGCGCGCTCGCGATGCACGCGCCGGCCGACGTCGTTTACTCGCAGATCGCCGACTTCCACGAATGGGCTGGCTGGTCGCCGTGGGACAAGATGGACCCCTCGATGAAGCGCACCTACGGCGGTGCGGATCGCGGCGTCGGCGCCACGTACGCGTGGCAGGGCAACGACAAGGTCGGCATCGGCTCCATGACGATGAGGGATGCAAGACCGAGCTCGCGCGTAGTCGTCAGCCTCGACCTGGAGAAGCCGATGAAGGCGCACCACGTCACGACGTTCTCGCTGCTGCCACACGGTGAAAGGACGACGCTCGTCACGTGGTCGTTGGAAGGTGACAACGGTTTCGTGGGCAAGACGTTCAGCGTGTTCGTGGACATGGACAAGATGATCGGGAGGGACTTCGAGCGCGGCCTCGACACGCTGAAGTCCATCGCGGAGGGCGAGGCCGCGAAGGGGGCCGAGCTGCAGCGGGCCGAGGCCCACAAGCGGGAGGCGGCGCAGCCGCAGGCAACGTTGGACGGCGGTGCCTCAGCTCCGCCGAACCCGTAGTGCCTGTGGGCGGCACCTGGCTCGGCGCGCTGCGCGACCGCGTGCGCGCGCTCGTACCGGGTCGGATGCGCGTGCCCCTCTGGTACACGCCCGAGTATCGGCTCCCCATCCCGAGCCTCGAGGCGCTGCACGGCACGGAGCCGCGGCGCGCCGATCTTGCCGTGTGGTATCTGGTCGAGGAGGGCATCGCGCGAGACTCCGATCTGCGTACCCCGGGGCGCGCCGACTACGACGCGCTCGCTCGCGTGCACGACGCCGCATATCTCGAATCGCTCACGCAGGCCGACGCGCTCGCGCGGATCTTCGTCGTGACACCGGGCGAGATCGTCGTCGACGAGGTGCTGCGCACCCTTCGCCTCGCCACCGGCGGCACCATCGCCGCGGCGGAGGCGGCACGCGCCGCGTCGGGGCCCGCCTTCAACTTCTTCGGCGGCTTCCACCACGCTGGGCCTGCGCTCGGCGGGGGCATGTGCGCGCTCAACGACGTGGCGATCGCCATCGCGGAGGTGCGCGCGCACGGCTTCCGGGGCCAGGTCGTCGTCCTCGACCTCGATGCGCATCCCCCGGACGGTCTCGCCGCGTGTCTGTCGAGCGACGCGAAGGTGCGCATCGGCTCCATCTCCGGCTCCGACTGGGGACCGCTGCCCGGACAGGTCGACGAGACGTTGCTCGTGGGCGCGACCGATGCGCAGTACCTGGCCGCGCTCATGGCGCTGCTCGGGCGGATGCCGAGACCCGAGCTCGTGTTCGTGCTCGCGGGTGGAGACGTGTTGCATGGGGATCGGCTCGGGCGCCTGTCCCTCACGATCGAGGGCGTCCGCGAGCGTGACCTCCTGGTTGCCGCCTGGACGCGCAACATCGCGACGGTCTGGCTGCCCGCGGGTGGGTACTCCGATCGCAGCTGGAAGGTGGTCGCTGGCACCTACCTCGCCGTCGCGCTCGGGAGCCGCCAGCCGGTGAAGGATCGCGATCCGCTCATGTCGCGCTACGCGGCCATCGCTCGCGGCCTCAGCCCGAGCCGGCTCTCGGGCGCCGATGACGACTCGATGGCGGACGTGGAAGCGGGGCTGTTCGGCGGCCCGGAGCCCACGCCTCGTCTCCTCGGCTACTACACGAACGAGGGCCTCGAGTACGCGCTGACTCGCTTCGGCTTCTTCCAGCACCTCGGGCGGCTCGGCTACACCGATCTGCACGTGGTGACGTATCCCCCGGACGACGTCGGCCAGCGCACCAACATCACCGGCGTCGCATCCGACGTTCGTCATCTTCTCGTCGATCTCATCGCGAGCCGTGGAGTCGCCGACGGTGCGCCGTCGCTCGTGGTGCACTGGCTCTCCCTGCGGAACCCGCGCGCGGTCTTCTCGTCCGCCCGTCCAGCGTTGCCGGGCCAAGTGGTCCCCGGGCTCGGTCTTGCACGCGACCTCGGTCAGCTCCTCGGCCGCATGGCCGACCGGCTCGGGCTGCCCTCCGTATCGCTGCGTCCGTCGTGGTTCCACACGGCGTTCGCCGCGCGACAGCACTTTCGGTTCGTCGACCCCGCGCGTCAGGCCCGCTTCGTCGACCTCATCGACGACCTGCGCGCCTTCCCGCTTGCGGACGTGACGCGTGCGCTCGCCGAGGGCCGTGTGCGTCTAAACGGAGCCCCGTATGAATGGGAGCCGGAGCTGATGATCTACCGTCCGGATCAGCCACCGCCGGACCTTCTCCCGACGGTCGCGCATCCCTCGTTCACCATCGTTCCCGGCGAGCCCGCTCCGAGTTGACACGGCTGCGGCGCGGGCGTATTTCCCCTCGCCGTGCATCCGCCACCAGAGGAATCGCCCAAATCTTCGAGCAACGCCGAGGTGGGTGTCGACGAATCTCGCGTCGATCGGATGTGGCGCCGCGTGCTCGGCCGTCCACGCAACGTCGACGATCCGAACGTCTTCCACACGATGGCGCTCATCCCGTTCCTCGCGTGGATCGGCCTCGGCGCCGACGGGCTCTCCTCTTCGTCCTACGGCCCAGACGAAGCGTACCGGGCGCTCGGCGAGCACGGCTATCTCGCGATCCTGCTCGCGGTCGCGATGACCGTCACAGTCCTCGTCATCTCTGCGGGCTACAGCCGCATCATCGAGCACTTCCCCACCGGCGGCGGTGGCTACGTCGTGGCCACGAAGCTGCTCGGGCCCTACGCCGGCGTCACGTCCGGTGCGGCGCTCCTCGTCGACTACGTCCTCACCGTCACCGTCTCGGTCGCAGCCGGCGGCGACGCCATCTTCAGCATGCTCCCGCTGTCGCTGCTGTGGATGAAGCTGTGGGTCGAGGGCGCGGTGCTGCTCGCGCTCATCGTCCTCAACCTGCGCGGAGTGAAGGAGTCGGTCACGGCACTCATGCCGGTGTTCCTCATCTTCCTCGCCACGCACGTCATCCTCATCTTCGGCGGCCTGCTCTCGCGTGCGGGCGAGCTGCCAGCCCTCTTCACCGGCCTCCCGGCAAGCGTGCATCACGGCGTGAACTCCGTCGGCGCGGTCGGCCTGCTGCTCATCTTCCTGCGCGCCTACTCGCTCGGCGGTGGCACGTATACCGGCATCGAGGCCGTCTCCAATGGCCTGCAGATCATGCGCGAGCCGCGCGTGCAGACCGGCAAGCGAACGATGCTCTACATGGCCGTCTCGCTGGCGTTCACCGCGGCCGGCATCCTCTTCTGCTACCTCGTGTTCCACGTCCACGCCGAGGAGGGCAAGACCCTCAACGCGGTGCTCATCGAAGCATTCGCGTCGAAGTTTCGTCCGGGCGGCGTCCCGCTCGGCCCGATCTTCGTCGTGCTCACGCTGGCCTCGGAGGGCCTCCTGCTGTTCGTCGCCGCGCAAACGGGCTTCATCGACGGCCCGCGCGTCATGGCCAACATGGCCGTCGACAGCTGGCTGCCGCACCGGTTCTCGTCGCTGTCCGACCGTCTCACGACGAAGGACGGCATCATCCTCATGGGCATCGGCGCCATCTTGCTGCTGTGGCTGCTCCACGGCGATGTCGGGGCACTCGTCATCATGTACGCCATCAACGTCTTCATCGGCTTCTCGCTATCGAACCTCGGCATGCTGCGCTTCTGGATCCAGAAGAAGGGCCAGGCGGGTCGCGCGAAGGAATTCCTCATCCACGGCACGGGGCTCGTGCTCTGTGTCGGCATCCTCGGCGTCACCATCAGCGAGAAGCTCACCGAAGGCGCCTGGCGCACGCTCGTCGTGACCAGCGTGCTCGTCGTTGCGTGCGTCTTCATCCGGCGTCACTACCGGATGATCGCGCGCAAGCTGAGCGACCTCGACCAGGAGTTCTCCGAGCTGCCCACCGTCGATCACCACGGAGGCGAGCCCGATCCCAAGCTCCCCACCGCCGTGCTCCTCGTCGGACAGTACGGCGGGGTCGGCATCCACTCGATGCTCGCCATCCACCGTATGCTGCCCGGCTACTTCAAGAACCTGATGTTCGTCTCGGTGGCCGTGATCGACTCCGGGAGCTTCAAGGGCGCCGACGAGATCGAGGCGCTCAAGCACTCGGTCGCCCACTCGCTCGAGCAGTACGTCGACCTCGCGCGCCGCCTCGGGTGGAATGCCGGCTCGTCCACGAGCACCGGCATCGATCCCGCAAACGAGATCACCCGTCTCTGCATCGACATCTCGAAGACCTACCCCCGCGTGATGTTCTTCGCCGGAAAGCTCATATGGCAGCGGGAGAGCTGGTGGCAGCGCATCCTCCACAACGAGACGGCCTTCCAGGTGCAGCGCCGCCTGCAGTGGAAGGGCTTGCCCGTCACCGTCATCCCACTCCGCGTTCGCTAGGACCGCAGGACCGTTTCAAAGTGGAGGCGGTCAAGTCTTCGTCTCGTGACGACCCGGCGGCATGCCGAGCTCGTCACGGACGCGCCGGAAGTCGTCGGTCCACTGGCCGTTCCTGAGGCGGACGCACAGGGTGCGGTGTGTGGACGGTCGCGCGTCCTCGGGGCGGGCGAGCGTGTACAGCGACACCAGCACCGGCTTGCCCTCGCGCGGCACGATCTCGAGGTGCTCCTCGACGACGAGAGCTGCGCGCTCCACAGCCGGCGCGACGCGATGTGCCTGCACGGTGCCCTGGCACAGCACTGCGCGCCCGCCCGGCGCGAGGAGGCGCGCCATCGCGCCGATGTAGTCCTCGACCCCGCCACGGTGCTCGAAGCGGCACGGCGCGCACTGCGGCCGCTCCGACTCGATGCCGGTTCCCGGCGGGAAGTACGGCGGCGTCCCGGTGACGAGATCGAAGCGCTCCGTCGCGCCGAAGTGCTCGGGTACGCGGAGGTCGCCGCTGCGGACCGTCACGCGGTCGGCGACGCCATTCCATGTGATCGAGCGACGAGCGAGCGCCGCGCTCTCGTCCTGCGCCTCGAGCCCGACGAGCTTCGCGTCGGGAAAACGCCACGCCGAGAACAGCAGCACGGTGCCGATGCCGCAGCCGAGATCACAGATCGTCCGCGGCGCAGCGACGGCGTGCGACGCAAGCCAGGCCGTCATCAGATCGTCGAGCGACCAGCGATGGCCGTCGAGCCGCTGCAGGATGCGGAAGTCACCGGCGAGCCAGCATAGATCCTCTCCGGGCCTCGGCCACAGCTCGGGAGCGACGGTGGGGTCATCCACCCCGGCACGGCTCAGCGGGGGTCGCGGGCCGGGTGCAACCCATCCTGCGGGCCTGCGCGTCCCGCGAAGGATCCCGCCCGTGCTCGCGCGCTGATCTTCGGGCCTGAACGCCGGGATGGGCACGCGGCTGTCCTAGCAGGCTGCCGGGGTGATTGCCACGGTCGGTGAACGAGCGCGCCTCGACTTCAACCAGAGAGGGTCAGTGGCTGCCGCCCTCGTCGCCCCACACGTCGTGGAGGCGGCGGTCGCGGCCACAGCCGAGGCGGTACGTCGAGTAGCGCACGGGGTTCTTCTTGTAGAAGTCCTGGTGATAGTCCTCGGCGGGGTAGAACTTCGCAGCGGCGGTGATCTCTGTGGCGACCTTGATCTTGAGCTTCTTCTCGACCTCGGCCTTCGACGCCTCGGCCGCCTTCTTCTGCGCGTCGTCGAGGTAAAAGATCGCCGAGCGGTACTGGTTGCCGCGATCGCAAAACTGTCCGCTGGCCGAGGTGGGGTCGACGTTGTGCCAGAACACCTCGAGGAGGTGCGCGTACGTGACCTTCGTCGGGTCGAAGGTGACCTTCACGCTCTCGGCGTGACCGGTCGAGCCGCCGCTGACCTCCTCGTACGTGGGGTCGAGCTTCGTGCCGCCCGTGTAGCCGGAGACCACCGAGAGGACGCCGGAGACCTTCTCCAGGCTGGCTTCCTCGCACCAGAAGCAGCCGCCGGCGAAGACGGCCTCGCCACGCTCGGTGGCCCGTGAAGGGTGAGCGCGCGCGGACAGGGTGAACAAGGTGGCGAGGAGAGCGAGGACGGTGAAGAGGCGCATGAGGTGCTCCTAGAGGAGGTTGGCAAGCATACGGCGGTAGCGGTCGGAGGTTTCGCTCCGCACCCCGATCACGTCGAACAGCGCGAGCAGCGTCTTGCGGCCCGTGTCTTCCCGCAGCTTGCGGTCGGTCCGGACGACCTCGAGCAGCGCGTCGAGCGCTGGCTCGATGCGCCCCGCCTCGAGGTGAGCGCCCGCCGACAGCAGCGTGGCCTCGGCGCCACTCGCATCCGTACGCGCGCGCGCCTCGATGGCCAGGGCGGTGACGGCCAGGACCGCATCGGCCAGCTCGCGCTCGTCGCTCCGTGCCGGGACCTGCGCCGCAAGTGCCGCGGCTTCGTCGATCCGGCCATTCACGAGCGCGACGCGCGCACGGGCGAGCAGCACGAGCGGTGAGGATCCCTCGACGCCCTTCAGCGATTCGTCTGCCGCTGCCCAGCTGCCCGCGTTGACGAGCTCCGCCGCGCGGCGAGCTGCAAGCGTCGCATCGTCCGGGATGTGCCTGTCGAGGAACGCACGGACCTCGGAGGCCGGCAACGCACCCACGAAATCGGCAATCTGCTGGCCGTTGCGGAAGAGCTTGACCGCGGGGATGCCTTTGACCTGATGCCGCTGCGCGAGGCCCGGGTGCTGATCCGTGTCGACCTTGGCGAGGAGGAAGCGGCCCTGCCCGGCCTCGGCGAGCTGATCGAGCAGCGGGCTCAGCGTGCGGCACGGTCCGCACCACGGTGCCCAGAAATCGACGAGGACGGGGAGCTCGGCAGAGCGCGCGAGCACGCGCGCCTCGAAGTCCTCTTCGCCGACGTCGATCACGTGCTCGCTCACGCCTGCTCCCTCTTGCCGTTGAACCTGTGCAGCAAGACCGAGCCGCAGAGGCCGCACAGCGCCGCCGTCGCGCTGATGAACGGCCACGCGGTGAGCCAGCCCCGCTGGATGAACTGGCCGCTGACGATTGGAGCGAAGACCGCGGCCAGCGAGGACAGTGACGCCGTTGTGCCGAGGACCATGCCCTGCTCGCCAGGGCCGGATGCGCGGCTGATGAGCCCGGTCAACGTGGGGCGTGCCACCGCGTTGCCGAACGAGGAGATGGTGCTGACGACGATGAGCATCGTGAGCCGATGCACGAACGCCATGCCGCTCTGAGCGACGACGAGTGCCACGAACCCCGCGATGGCGAGGCGCTGCTCGCCGAACCGCTTCACGAGCCGGCCGACGAGCCCGCCCTGGAAGACGATGCCGAGGAAGCCGACGTACGAGAACAGGTAGCCGAGCTCGCGAGGCGTGAAGGGGTGGCCATGCCAGGTGAAGCGCCGCTCCGCGAAGAGAGCAAAGCCCGACGAGAACGCGGTGAACGAGCACAGGTACGCGAAGAACTGCAGGAGGAGGTTGGAGAGCGTCGGACGCGTGAAGAGATCGCGATACGTGCCGAAGGCAAACACCGAAGGCCGACGTCCCCCGGGGCCGACGTCGGCGTGGCGCTCGACCGTGCCGCCGCCCGGGAGCAGCACGAGGGTGCACACGATGCTTGTTCCCGACAGCGCGGCTGCTGCCCAGATCGGTGCGGCCAGGCCGTAGGGGACGAGCTGCGCGGTGACGAACGGCCCGAGGAAGAAGCCGAGCCCGAACGCGATGCCGATGAGCGCAAAGGCACGGGTGCGGTGCTCGGGCTTCGTGGTGTCGGCAATGTACGCCTGCGCGATGGATAGATTGCCTGCGGTGGTGCCGTCTATGGCCCGCGCGAGAAACAGCATCCACAGCGCGTGCGCCTTCGCCATGACGATGAAGCCGACGAGCGTTCCGAGCTGGCTGACGAGCAGGACCGGCTTGCGGCCGAAGCGATCGCTCAGCGAGCCGAGCACGGGCGCGGCGAAGAGCTGACACACGGCGTAGATCGAGACGAGCA
>JAYTLP010000279.1:0-8164 GCA_043729375.1 Myxococcales bacterium | reverse complement strand
GTCCGACATCCAGCGCGCCACCTCCTTCGCCACCGCGCGCCGCGTGACGCCCAGCGCCTCCGCCATCCGATCCTGCGTGAGGCTCGTGTTGAGCGCGGTGCCGAGCGGCGTGCGCTTGCCGTCGAAGTGCGCGTACGACACCAGCAGCGTCGCGAGGCGCGTGGCCACGGGCTGCGACGCCAGCGCCTTCTGGTTGTGGCTCGCCATCGCGAGCTTCGCGCACGTGTCCTTGAGGAGCGCCTGCGTGAGCCGCGGCTTCGACTCGAGGAGCTGCTTGAAGTACGCCTTCGGCACCAGCCAGCACTCGCTCTGCTCGAGCGTCACCACGTTCTCGATGTGGGCGATGTCCAGCACCACCTCGATCTCGCCGAACAGCGACGGCGCACGGCAGAACATCACCGCCACTTCGATGCCCCCTTGCGAGAGATGGAAGATGCGCGCCGCGCCTTTCTCGAGCAGGAACACGTGTGCGCCCGGGTCGTGCTCGACGAGCAGCGACTCGCCCGCCTCGGCCACCTTGTGCCGCGCCGCCGCCTTCAGCGCTGCGCGGTCCTGCTCGTCGAGCGAGTCGAAGATAGGGTTGGTCGGCCAGCGCGTGGTCATTGCACCTGCATCTGCATCTATTCCGCCGCCGAGGGGTCCATCGCGTGCTCGGGCGCCGTGAAGATGGGGTAGTACGTGACCGGCTTGTTCTCGAGCGCGTACACGCCGAGGTTGACGAGGCGGTCGAGCTCGGGCGCAAACTTTTCGAGCGGCACGTTCTGCACCTTGCCACCGTGGCTGATGGTGAAGCCGTCGCCCGGCATGTGGATCGTCTTCGTGACGCCGGCAGCCTTGAACGTGTAGCTCGCGGAGCGCTGACCGTTGTGCTCCGGCCACTCGGTGCGCGACTTGGCGAGGGCCCGGAACCGCTCCATGTCGATGGGGTTGTCCTTCGACGAGCCGTGCGCGAGGAAGCTGCCGTCGTCGAGGAGGTGGAGTTGCTCCACGCCGATGATGTTCTTCATGCCGGACATCTCGAGCACGATGCCGCGGCCCGGCAGTGCGGACTCGAGCGGCTCGACCTTGAACTGTTCGGACGCAAGCACCTTCACGCGCTCCGCGTCCGGCTCGACGAACGTGACCTCGTAGCCGCTCGTGCGTAGTTCCCGCGCCGCGGAGATGCCCATCGCGCCACCGCCGACGATGGTCACGCGCTTGTTGGCGATGGCGTGCCCGCCACGCGCGATCGACTCGAAGAGCGAAGAGTTCACCTGCTCGGTGTAGAGCGGCGTCATGACGTCGCGCTTGTACTTCGTGTTGGAGTACGTGTAGTACGCAAAGCCGAAGCTCGACGCCGGGACCATTCGCTCCTTGTTCTGCGGCTGGTACATGTTGGGGCGGCTGTGGATTTGCTGATCCCACGCAAACGCCGCCTGCTTGGCCGTCGCTTCGTCGATGGTGCGAATCTCGATGAACTTGCTGCGGAGCGCGTCGAGATCGTTGCGGTCAAAGACGGCGCCATGGTCGGACACCTTGACACCGAGCGCGGCCGGCAGAACGGTCTTGCCGATGCGCTCGCCGGCCTTCGTGATCTCGATGATGCGGAACCGGTGCAGCTCGTCCTTGTGATTCTTCGCGATGTACTCGGTGGCCATTCCGCCGTCGTCGTACACGACGATGGGGCCGTGGTTCGCGCGTGCCTTGACGAGCAGCGCCTCGACGGCGTTGCCGACCATCTTCTTCGTCTCCTCGACGGAGTACGGCGATGCCTCGACCTCCACGCCGCGGTGCACGAGGAGCGCGCGCACGCGCTTGTCGAACGGGTACGGCGTGGCGACGAAGCGCGCGTTCTCCGGCTCGAGGCCGAGCGCCGTGAGCGCGTCGACCATCGCGAGCGAATCGGAGTACATGTGGTTGGCGAACAGCACGTTCGCGCCTGTGAACGCGCGGTGTCCGATGTTCGTGATCGTGGCCTGCGTCGACGGCGGCAGCACGCGATCGCCGCGGAACCTGCGCCCGTCGTCCATCTCGCGGAAGTCCCACTTCGCGAGCGTCGGCTGCACCCTGCGCATGTCGGCGATGAGCATCTCGACCTTGAATGGCGAGGCGAGGAATGGATGCTGCTCCGCGAGCTGATGCATGACCGACTGGAGCCGCTCGGGGCTCGGCGCCTCGTGCGAGAGTGCTGTCGCGAGGGTGTGTGCGAGGCGCCCGAGCGCGACCTGCTCGTAGCGCACGATCTGGGCCGTGTGGATGGCCTCGTCTTCGAGCAGGAACTCGAGGTTCTCGTGCTTGTTGGTGAGCTGGCGGAAGGAGAGGACGTGGTGATCGCGGATGTCGGTCCAGTCGCTCTTGGAGAGCAGCTCGTGCTTCGGGTCGAGCTCGGTGAGGCGCGTCAGCGCGTCGGTGCGGATCTCGCCTAGCTGCTTGCGCTGCTCGTCGTCGAGGCGGCGCTCGACCGGGTAGCCCGAATAGGACCCCGAGCTGTCGAACCGGCGAACGAAGCCGATACGACGCTCGCGCTCCACATTGGTGAGCGTCGGCGTGAGCAGCTTGCGCTGCTTCGCGTCGAAGCCGGACGCGCGCGGGCGGTAAGCCGGGCGCGGCTCCGCGAACGCGGAGTTCGACCCGGACAGCAGAAAAAAGATGAGGAGCGCGCGCGACACACGCTCTTCTCAAGCAAGCAGAGGGCCAGGTGGAACCCCCCGAAGTCCCGAGATGTTTCGACGCTTTGAAGGGCCCTCCCACATCTCCCCACCGGGTCGGTACACCCCAGGCGAATCGGCAGGCCCCACATGAACCAGTTCATATCGACGTTCTCGGCACGTCGGTACAAGGCACTCATG
Source organism: Myxococcales bacterium (assembly GCA_043729375.1). Taxonomy (GTDB): domain Bacteria; phylum Myxococcota_A; class Polyangia; order Palsa-1104; family Palsa-1104; genus JBDTCO01. The sequence continues at coordinate 5,336 of JAYTLP010000279.1, read as the reverse complement.
AGCCACCCAGACTCCGCCAAGCTGCCGCTCGAGACGATCATCGCCGACCGCTACCGGGTGCTACGGCGCCTCGGTCGCGGGGGCATGGGTACGGTCTACGAGGTCGAGCACATCCACGTGGGCTGCCTCTTCGCGCTCAAGCTGATGGACAAGTCGACGTCGGAGGTGTTCAAGGCGAGCCTCTTCCACGAGGCCAAGCTCCTCGGTCGGCTCGAGAGCGAGCATGTGGTCAAGGTCATCGACTGCGGTCGCGACTCCGAGCACGGCTCTTTCCTCGTCGTCGAGAAGGTCAACGGCGGCACGCTCGGCGAGCTGCTCGCGCTGCACGGTCGCCTCGACTGGGAGCGGGCGGTCACCATCACGCTGTCGCTGTGTGTCGCGATCGCCGACGTGCACCGCGCGGGTGTGGTGCATCGCGACCTCAAGCCGCACAACATCGGGCTCACGGACCGCCAGTTTGCGGTGAAGCTGTTCGACTTCGGCATCGCCTCGGTCGTCGGGGAGCGCGGGGCGGACGCGCGGCCGCAGGGCTCGGGCACCGTGCCGTACATGGCACCCGAGCTCTGGATGGGTGCGTCCGCCTCGGCGGAGAGCGACCTTTTCGCCGTTGGTGTGACGCTGTTCGAGATGCTGACGGGGCAGCGCCCTTTCGACGGCAAGACCCCACCCCGGTGCGACGAGGGCGAGCTGCTCGAGGCGTTCGAGGAGCTCGCCCCCGACGCGAAGATCCCGGGGTGGTTGATCCAGGTGGTGGCGCGGCTGCTGAGTCGCTCGCCGCGCAACCGCTTCCACGGGGCTGCCGAGCTGGCGGCCGCCCTGCGTCGCAGCAACGCGTACGTCTTCCGCTCGACGCTCGGGATCGATCTCGAGGAGCAGACCGTCCCGCGCTTCGCGCTGGTTACTTGACGCCCGTGCGCTGACGCAGGTAGCGCGACGCGTAGTCGCCGGTGAGGCGGCCGCACTCGCTGACGCGCACGCCCACCGACGGGTGGTAGAGGTCGGCGCCGACGACGCAGCGAATCTCGAGCTCGTCGACCGGTGCGTTGTTCGGGTCCGTGATGACGACGTGCGTGCGCATCATGGTTGCGAGGTTGTAGAAGCCGTTGAAGTTACCGGGCTCGAGGAACGTGACGTTCGAGTGCACGACGAAGCGACCCGCGAGCTGGTCCGCGGCGGCGACGTCGAGCGTGCCGCGCTTGGCCTGCATCCCTGTCGAGAAGCCGCCCGCGAAGGCCATCTTGTCGGCCTGAAACGACTGCTGCTGCTCGGCCGTCTTGCCCGCGAGGTAGTCGCCCTCGGTCTTCTTGCCGACGGAGAGTTCGTTGAACGTCGTGTTGTCGACCGCGAACTGCGTCGCGGACGTGAGCGGGTTCGGGTTGCCCTGCTTCATGATCACCCAGGGCGAGCCACAGCCCGCCAGCACCATCGGAACCACCACCATCAGCCAGCCAAGACGCTTCATGTTCACATTTCCTCCCGGAGATCCCGCAGATTGCGGTGGGGTGCTGTGTATCACTCCAGCGCTGGATGAGACAGATCGCCTCGCATGTATACTTTCATCATGAGACGCGTTTTCGTCGGTGTTGCTGTCATTGTCCTGGTGGTTGCGGCCATGATGTTGCGACGACCCTCGCCGTCCCTCCGCGGCCTGTGGACAGCGACGCCTCCTGCACGTCAGCTCTCGGACGAGGTCCGCTTCTACTACTTTCACGACGGCGACAAGGGCCTCTACCGCTATGGCAAGGCCGGTTACAACAACACGGCGTCGTTCGACTGGCACCTCGCTGGCGACGAGCTCACGCTGACCTTCCGCAAGACCGGCGCGGTGGCGCGCACGAAGGTTGCGGTCGAGGACAACGAAGGCAAGCGGGTGCTCGTGCTGCGCGACGACCCGCGCCTCGGCGGCACCCGGCGTTACGCCCACGAGCCGTCGGCGCTCGGCGACCTCGGCGGACCGCTCTCGATCGCGCTGCATGACGACGGCCTTGAGGACAAGCTCGCCGGCCGCCTCTGGTACGACGAAACGAAGTACGCGACGGGCGGGATGGGCTTTCGAATGTACCAGCTCTCCGAGCACGCGCTGCCGGCCGGCCGCCAGCTGGGCTGGTATCACGTCGGTGACTTCGACGACTGGTCGACAGAGACGCTCGACTACCGCGAGCTTCCCGGCGGACTCGAGCTGCACTTCGGTTTGCGCGACGAGCGCGCGAACACGCAAGTCACCGTCGAGCAGGCTCGCGACCGTCGCCTTCTCCGGCTGGCGTCGGACCCGCGCGACTTCGGTGCGCGGGCGCGCTTCCTCGACGTCGGTAAGTCGTTCTGAGCTCCGGGTGAGCGGGGGCTCGGTCGACCGCATCGACGCTCGCTGCGCGAGCGGCTCGTACCAGGCGGCGAGACGTGGACGCGACGCCCGCCACGGCCGCCCGCCGAAGCGGAAGTCGAGGTAGCCGAGCGCGCACCCGAGCGCGACGTGGCCGATGTCCAGCGCGTCGACGTCGGACACCAGCTCCGGCTCGAGCTGGTCGAGCCCGCGGCCCACCTTGGCCCACTGCCCGGCGATCCACTCGGGCCACCGCAGCGCCGCAGGCCGCAGGAATGTCTCGTAGCGCAGCCGCACGGCCGCGTCGGCGATGGCGTCGGCGAGCGCCTGACGCACGAGCGCGCGACGTCGAAGCAGCGGATCTGCCGGGATGATATTGGGTGACAGCGAGTCGACGTGCTCGACGATCACGCGGCTGTCGAACAGCGTCGCGCCGTCGTCGAGGAGCAGGGTCGGAACCTTCCCCGTCGGGTTGTGCGCGACGACGAGACGGTCGCTCGCGATCGGGGTCGTGTTCACCGGCACGAGCTCGATCCGATCGATGAGACCGTTCTCGTGTGCGACCACGAGCACCTTGCGCACGAACGGCGAACCCTCGGAGTAAAGGAGCTTCATCGCGCGATGCTCGCGACCCGTCGCGCGGTGGTCACGCTATCCTGTGTGCCGTGACGCCGCACCTCGCCGGACACCCCGTGTACTTCCCGTTCGCCGACGGTGCGCTCGGCTACAGCTGCATCGAGTGCGGCTTCCGCTGCTGCAAGGGCGCCGGCTTCGGTGGCACGCGCAGCGAGATCGTGCAGCTCACGGCGCGCTACCCGGCCCTTGCGATGTTCGTGAACCCGCAGCGCGATCCCGAGGCGCCGTACGTGGCGCTCACCAACTTCTCGCCGAGCTGCTTCTTTCTGCGCGAGGACGGCGCGTGCCGGGTGCAGGTCGACCACGGCCGCGCGCTCAAGCCTCACGTCTGCCGCACGTTCCCGGTGAACCACCTCGGCCGCGTGGGCGCGTGGTTCATCGCAGACCTCAACTTCCTGTGCCCGATGCGGCCGCTGCAGCCTGGAGACTCGCCGATCACGTACACCGACGTGCTCGCCGACCTCGAGATCTCGCGCGAGGTACCGCTCGCGATGAGCGCCGAACCGGAAGACAGGCTGCCACCCGCGCTCATCGCGCTGGAGATGTGGCTGAGGGACAGGCCGCACTCGCAGGACGTGCTCGCGCGCTTCGCCGAGGCCGATCTCGTCTCCGCCCGCTGGGAGCGCACAATCACGTCACCGAGCGCCGTCCTCGCCAGCGCGCACCGCAGCTACCTCGACGGGCTGCGGATGCTGGTCGGTCGATTCCTCGGCACGACGCCTCGGCTCGCGGGCGGGCGCGAGCTCGCGTTGCTCGCGCCGCGCCTCCGGCTCGCGCTCCTGCAGCAGCGCCGCACACCGGTCGTCGCAGACGTTCTCGGCCGCATGGGACGTCATCTCGTCGCACTGTCCGTGTGGCTCGACGTCATCGCGCAGCTCGGCACGCCCATCACGCTCGGTGTCGTCGAGCAAGCGTTCCGCAACAGCATCGTCTTCTGCGAGCTGCTGGGGCAGCTCGATCGGGTTCCGCAGGTCGGGGACGACCAGACGTATCAGCTCACGATGTACCGCACTCGTGAGCCCGAGCTCCTGCGCGTGCTGCAGTTCATCCGCGACGAGAACCCGCAGCGACGCCTGACGCTCGCCCAGGTCTTCGAAGAGCTCGCGCTCGTCGAGCCGGGCGTCCGCGCACAGATCCTCCAGAGCTTCACTCCGGAGGCGCTCGGCCACCTGCTTTTCGACCCCTGACGGATCCGCGGGCGTGAGATCAGTACCCCGCGTCGGGGATCTCGAGCGCGGTGCTGTCGCCCTCGGCAATCTGGCGCGCCTTTTCCTCGACTCCGGGAAGCGTGTTGCGGGCGTAGAACTTCGCCGCAGCGAGCTTGCCGGCGTAAAACGCGCGGTCCGGGTGACCCTCTGCGACGTGCTTCAGCTTCTCCTCGGCGAGGCGAGCGCCATCGAGGAGCAGCCACGAGACGGTGGTCTCCGCCATCATGTCGAGGAAGCGGTTGGCGTAGAGCGGGACGCGCTCGAGGTGCCCGGTCTGCGACCACGTCAGCATCTGCATCGCGGACGTCATCAGCGACTCCTGCGCCTTGCCGAGGCGCTTGACGTCGGTGCCCAGCGTGGCGTGCGAGCCGTGCTCCGCGACGAACTTGCCGACGTCCGCGAAGAAGGCCTGCAGGTTGGCACCGCCCGCCTGCCCGAGCTTGCGCGCGACGAGGTCCATGGCCTGGATGTGGTTCGTGCCCTCGTAGATGGAGAAGATCTTCGCGTCGCGGCAGTACTGCTCGACCGGGTAATCGCGCGTGTAGCCTGCGCCGCCGTACACCTGGATGGCCGTCTCGCAGACGCGGAAGCCCTGGTCGGAGCCATACGACTTCACGAGAGGCACGAGCAGATCGACCTGACCCTGGTGGTAGGCGGCCCTTGCGTCGTCCTTGCCCAGCAGCAGCGTGACGAAGTCCTGGTGGACCGCCAGCTTGAGCGCGAGGGCCCTGACGCCTTCGACCTTCGACTTCATGTCGAGCAGCATCCGGCGCACGTCGGCGTGCTCGATGATCGACACGCGCGGCGCGGTGGCGTCCTTGAAGTTCTTGATGGACGCGCCCTGCTTGCGATCTTTCGCATACTCGAGCGCGTTGAGGTAAGCCGAGCTGGCGACGGAGATGCCCTGGATGCCGACCGCTATGCGGGCGAAGTTCATCATGAGGAACATCTGTGACATGCCCTGGTTCAGCCTGGCGTCACCGCCGACGGGATACCCGATGCATGCGTCGGCCTCGCCGAAGTTGAGCACGCACGTCGCGGAGCCGTTGATGCCCATCTTGTGCTCGATGCTGCCGAGGTTCACGTCGTTGGTCTGACCGAGCGTGCCTGCGGCGTCGTGACGTACGCGCGGCACGATGAAGAGGGTGAGGCCCTTGGTTCCCGGTGCCGCA
>JAYTLP010000278.1:0-6514 GCA_043729375.1 Myxococcales bacterium | reverse complement strand
AGCCGAGCTTCGGTCTGCGCGGTCAGGCGTGACCGTTCACGGACCTGTACCTCGCGTTCTTCGTCGCGGTCGTAGGCTGCGGCCGGATCGGGGCGCCGGTGCACGCGCAGGTTGCGGTCGTCACCGAGGATTGCACCGGCACGCTGGCCGCCTTCACGAGGACAGGCGACCCACCTCGCTTGAACGATATCGACCCCGACGTCGTCGCGGCCTCGCGCTCGACGCACTCGCAGTTCGAGCACCTCGCCGACGCCTGGGGCGAGGTAAACGTCGTCCTCGGCGACGCGCGCATCTCGCTGCAGCGCGAGCTCGACGAGCTCGACGAGCACGGGAGCAACCAGTTCGACCTCCTCTCGGTCGACGCATTCTCCGGTCTCTTCATCCCGGTCCATCTGCTGACGAAGGAGGCCGTGGCCCACCACACGAAGCACCTCGCCCCCTGGCGCAATCCTCGCGCTCCACATCTCCGACCGGCACATCCGTCTACCATCTGCCTGTAACTCGGCCTGTCCTTACTGCTCGTGGAGCTCGGATTGGGTCCTCGTCGATCGTGATGCCGCCGCGGCCGCGCACTTCTCGCCGGGAGACGAGCCCGGCGAGGTCGGCGCCCGCTCGGTCGATCAGTGGACCGACGAGTTCTCGCACGTGATGAAGCTCCTCGAGCTGTAGCCGTTCGACGGCGGGTCGGATGCTGATTCGTATGCTGCACTGCAATAAAATCCGTTGACACGTGTGGATGCAAGTGATCGAATCGCCCACCAATGAAAGCCGATCCCCTCGACCGGCTCGTCGCTGACGCGGCAGGCCTCATGCTCGTGGACGAGGGCGAAGCACCGGTCATCGTGGACCTGAGCGCGGCCGCGCCGCGCACCACGCAGGATCGGCGCCAGGTCGCTCCGGCCAGACGGGCGATCTCGCTGCACGAGCTCAAGACACGCGTGCGGGAGCTCATCGCCGAGCTCGCGCGTCGCGTCGACGCTGCGCTTCCCGAGACCCTGCTCCACGCGCACCACGCGTGGGATCAGGTCGATGCGCTGAAGCTGATCGACAAGGCCGTCGAGGACGAGGTTCGCGCGCTCGCACGACAGGCTGCGCTCCTCGAGGCCGACGAGGCATCGGCAGAGCGTCGCGCCCTCGGTCTCGAGGGTCGCCTCACACTCGAGGCTGCCGTCGGCCTCGTTGCGCTCGTCGAGTGCCGGCTCGCGACGCTCGTCCGCGTCCGGCTGCGTGCCGTGCAGCTCGACGGCAGCAGCAACGAAGAAGACGCCGAACCCGATGTCGCTCGTCTCACCGAACGGCTGCTCCCCGGCGGCCGCCCGTTCCTCGATCTAGGTGCAGCTCTTCACGAGACCGCCCGGAGATGGACCTGAACATGAATCGCGCCCGCATACGCTGGATCCTCGCCTCTGCCATCGGTCTTCTCTCGGTGGTGCAGGCGCTCCGCACCTTGCCTGCGCTGTCCTCGCACGCGCCGCTCGGCGCCGCTGCGCTGCTCGCGCTCGCGCTCCTCACGGTCGCGGGTCTCGTGAGCCTGTGGAATGCGCGCCGTCGCGTCGAGCGCGAGCTCGTCGGCCTTGCGCAGCGGCCGTCCAGGGGCGAGCTCGTCGACGCTCGTCGCGCACGCCTTGCACAGATCGCCGCGGGCGGCGGGAAGCCAGACCTGTCGACGCTCGCCGAAGCCACGGCAGCGAACGAGCGCGGGCAGGCATACCTCGGGCGCTACCTCGTCGCCGTCGCGGTGCTCATCGGCCTCATCGGAACCTTCGCGGGCCTCGCCGAGGCCCTGCGCGCGCTGCCGTCCATCCTCGGAGGCGCATCCGATCCGCAGAAGCTCGCGTCGCTGCTCTCGGTCCCGCTCGCCGGCCTCGACGTGGTCTTCGCCGCGGGAATCGTCGGCATCCTGTCCACGCTGGCGCTCTCCCTCGCGCAGGGTGATCTGCAGCTCGCAGAGGACGGCATGCTCGCGCGGCTCGAGGAAGAGACCACGCACGAGCTCATCCCGGCGCTCTGGCCCCGCACACACTCCGTCGAGGAGCGCATGCTGCGCGAGCTCGCGCAGATCCGCGAGGAGAACCGCACGCTGCTCATCGAGGTGTCCGGTGCCATCGGGACGCGCGTCGCCGAGGTGACGGCACGCACCACCACCGACCTCGGCGGCCGGCTCACCTCCGCCGTCGAGGCGTCGACCTCGAAGCTCGCCGCCGAGGTGCAGCGCGGGTTCGCCGACGCGATGCGCGCGCACGGCGAGGCGTCCACCACGCTGCGCATCGATGGTGCTGCACAGCTCGCCGCGCTCAAGCAAAGCGGCGAGTCCCTGGTGCAGCTCGCCACTCGCAGCGCGTCGGCGCTCGAGGCGCGCCTCGCGACCGAGGCTGGTCACATCGCGTCGGCGCTCGAGAGGACGCACACCGCACAGCAGCACCTCGCCGACGCCCTGCGCAGCGCCGCCGAACACAGCGCGCTAGTCGTCGGCGAGCAGCTGGGCCACCTCGGCGCGCAGCTCGCCGATCAGTCGATCGCCACGCAGCACATCCTCGTCGACAGTGCGACAGCGAGCGGGAAGGTCGCTGCAGCAGCGGTCGAGTCGCTCCGCGCCGAGCTCGTCTCGAGCCTCGGCGCGGTGCGCGACGGCCTCGTGGCCGAGCTCTCCGGCGCTCGCATCGAGCTGGGCGCGTCGCTCTACGCCGCTACCGACGCGCTCCGCGGCGAGGCCAGCTCGGCTCGCACGGCCCTCGACCAGAGCGCGGCTCGCGCGATCGACGCGATGGGGCGCAGCGTCACGTCGGTTGCTTCCATCGTCACAGACGTCAGCCAGGCGATGAGCGTCCAGGCCGCCGCGGCCGCCGCGCTCATCAGCGAGAGCGCGGCACGCGCACAGGATAGCCTCGCCACGTCGACCGCCAGCGCACAACGCGCGATGCTCGACGGGCTCTCGCAGGCCCAGCACGCCATCGCCGACGGCTCCACGCTGGCGCAGCTCGCCATGGCCGAAGGGGTCAGCGAAGCCAAGCTCGCCATCGTGGCCGGTGCCACGCAGGTCAACGGTGTGCTGGCCGACTCCATCGCGCGGGCAGAGAAGACGCTGTCCGACGGCGCGCTCGTGCTGTCCTCCGCTGCGTCCGAGGAGCTGTCGGCCACGCGCCTCGCGCTCGTCGAGGCCACACAGGGCGCACATGGTGCACTCGCGGCGGCCCTCGAGACGGCGCTCGCGCGTCTCGACACGCTGCTCTCCACGAGCCGCACCGAGCTCGGCGACACGCTCGTCGCCAGCCGGGACGCCGTCGACCGCCTCGTGACCGACTCGGTGGGTTCGCTCTCCAGCTCGGCAGGCCTGCTCGCCAGCGCGGCCGACACCATGTCGCGAGCCAACGACCAGCTCGGCCCTCAGCTCGAGGCGCTCACCCCGGAGCTGCGCCTCCTCGGCCAGGAGCTCGCGCTCCTCGGCGCGCGCACCGAGCAGACGGACGAGCCGCTCTTCGCCGACGAGCTCGTCCGGCTCGGTGAGGGCATGGAGCGCCTCGAGGCGCTCGTGCGGCTCGCGCAGAGCCACGGCGAGAGCGCGCAGAGCTGAGCGTGCCCAACCGTCGCCCGCTCTTCTCCGTCAACCCCTGGCCGCCGCTCGCCGACGGCCTCACTCTCGGCCTCGCTGTGCTCGTGGTGGTGCTCGTGGCCGCGGGCATCGCACAGGCCGGCCTGTCAGCGAAGCTGCACCAGCGCGAGGGCGAGCTCACCAAGCTTCACGACGAGCGCCAGCGCATCGAGGCGCGCCTCCGTGCAATCGCACCGGCTGGCACCATCACCGTCGAGGACGGCAAGGTCATCCTCCAGGGCGAGGTGCTCTTTCGCTCCGGCTCCGACGAGCTGTCCGAGGCCGGGATGCGCACCATCGCGCTGCTCGCGCCGCCGCTCGGCGCGCTGCTCGCGAGCGAGCCCGATCAGATGGTGCTCTTCGGCGGCCACACCGACGACGTGCCCATCGCCACCGATCGCTTCGCGTCAAACTGGGAGCTCTCGACGGCGCGCGCCACTGCCGTCGCGCGCGAGTTCGTCGACGTGGGCCTGCCCGCCTCGCGCATCATCGCCTCGGGCTTCGGAGCCCACCACCCACGCGGTGACAACCACACCCCGGAAGGTCGTCGGGCGAACCGTCGCATCGAGATCCTGCTCGTTCCGCTGTCGGCGGTCGCCAGCCGATGATGCGGCTCGCCGCTGCGCTGGTGCCCGTCGCGCACCGCGCGCTCGCGCTGCCACCCGCACGGCCGAGCGAAGACGAGCCGCTCCTCGAGGCCGCGCTCGATGCCATCGACGCTTTCCTCGCAACGCCGGTCGGCAGTCGCTATCTCGTCGCGACCCGCACGCTCGGCGCGCTCACGAAGCTGCGGAGACGCTCCACGGATCTCGAGAAGCTCGCGCGCCGGTCGCTCGATGGTGAGCTCGCGCGCCTCCGCCACCGCGCAGTGCTGCCCGACGACGCTGCGCTCGACACACTGCGCGCACTGCCGCCGGATCCACGAGCGGGACGCAGGCTGCAGGCGCTCGGCGCGCTGCTCGAAGCCCACCGCCTCCTCGCCGTGCGGGTGCGCGCGCCGGAGACGCACCGCGCGAAGATCGTGGCGCCTCGAGAAGCGACGCGGGACGGCAAGAAGAGCTCCACCCGCAAGCGCACCGACCGCCGCGCGAAGAAGTAGAGCGCCGCTACTCGAGCAGCGCGAGCGGGCTGCCGCCGCACATTCCGACGAGGCCCTGGTCACCGGTCGAGGTCTCATCGGTGACGTACACGAGCTTCGTGCCGGGCGTCGCGCTGACGCGGATCTCGGCGGGAGCTTCGCGTTTCGGCTGCTGCAGCGTGCACAGCAGCGCCTCGTCCCTGTAGATGCCGATGGACGAGCTGCGGAAACGGATCTCGTAGCCGTCGCGCACGAGCTTCGTGCCGGATGCCTTGAACTGCGCCTTTGCCAGGTCGGGCGCGTATTTCTTGTCGACGACCACGACGCTCTCGCGCTTGTGGCACGCCGCCTTGTGGACGCTCGCGCCCACGAAGCCGTGAGACTTGAGGGAAGCCGCGAGTTGACCCAGCTTGCTCTCGCACGACGCCGGATCGGAGGCGGCGAGCTGCGAGGCCGGCGCGGGGATCTCGAAACGCTGACGGACCGGAGCCTTCGTGCTCCACATCTCGTACGCATCGGGGGCCGCGCTGCCCTCGGCGCGCGCACGCACCAGTACGCCCGTACCGTCCGCGCTGAACGCGAGCACCGCGAGGTGGGTGCGGACGCCTTCGGGTGCGGGTGCGGCATCCGAAGCTCGCGCCCGCGAGGAGAGCGAGAGGCCGAAGACGAAGAGCGCGGTGCGGAGCATGTGCGGATCCTAGCGCGCTTCTCGCGCGATGTTTACTTGCGCGCGGGGAAGCGACCGCTCGCCTCGAGGAGCTCGAGTCGAGCCTCGAGCGCGGAGTCCTCCGCAAGCGCAGCACGGGTGGCGGTGTCGCGCGCCTGCCGCTCGGCGTCGACGCGCTCGAGGTTCGTGGCCGTGCCCTCGTGGTAGGCGAGATCCTCGAGCTTCAACGCCTCCTTCGCATTCTTCGCGGCCTCCTCCGCGGCGAACAGCGCGCGGTCGGCGCCGTCGACCGCGTCGAACGCGACGCGCACCTCGGAGCGCGCCTGGCGCACGGTGCTGTCGAGCTGGGCCTGCGCCTCGCGCTCGAACGCCGACCGCTCGCGGCGGACGCCGTAGCGATAACCACCGTCGAAGAGCGGCACGGTGAGCAGCAGCGTCGCCTGCCAGCCGGTGCGCGGCAACGTCAGCGTGGGTGGGTGCTGATAGAAGCCGTCGAACTGCATGCTCATCGTCGGCAGGTAGTCGAGCCAGCTATCGCGCGTGACGTGATGCGCCGCATCGCGACGGAGCTGAGCGGTCTTCACGTCCGCGCGGTTCTTCACCTCGTCGAGCGCCTGCTCGAGCGGTTCCTCGAACACCAGCTCGGGTACACTCGCCGCATCCAGCGGCACTTCCACCCCGACGAGGACGCCGAGCGCCTCGCGGGCGCGATCGAGCTGAACCTTCGTGTTTTCGAGCTGGGCCTCCGACGTGGCGAGCTCCTGCTGCGCGCGCACCGCGTCGATGCGGTTGCCGACGCCTCCCTGCAGCCGCTGCTGCGCAAAATCCCTGTGCGCGAGCGCCGACTCGCGCGCGCTCCGGCTGACCTCCACGAGCTTTCGCTCGTTGACGACCGTGAGGTAGGCACGAGCCGTCTCGAGCGCGACCTGGCGCTGCGTGTCCTCGAGCGAGAGCGACGCCACGTGCACGTTGTCGGACGCGTGCGACCAGGCGCCCATGGCCTTCGGCGACACCGGCAGCGCGACGAGCAGGTTCGCCGAAGTCTGGTTCCTGGCGGCGATGATGTTGTCGGGGTTGCCGTTCTGGCCCCTGATCACGCGATCGTGGTCGAGGCGCGTGTACCCGCCGTTGGCGGAGAGCGTCGGCAACGACTGCGACGCAATCTGCTCTCGCAGCGCGC
>JAYTLP010000277.1:0-10686 GCA_043729375.1 Myxococcales bacterium | reverse complement strand
GGCAGGAGGACCAGCATGGCCAAGGGACAGGTAAAGACGGACAGCAAGAACAAGCCGAAGCTGTCGACGGCGGAGAAGCAGAAGAAGAAGAAGGAAAAGAAGGCGGGCAAGTAGCACGCGCCCGACCGCGATCGTCGGACGCACCCTGCGCCCCCGACGATCGCGCCGCTCTGTCGACGGTGCGGTCGCACCAGCGCTCTTTCGCATGATGCCCGATCTGTACGTCTTCGATCTCGACGGCACGTTGCTCCACACGCTGCCCGACATCAGGCGCGCGCTGAACGCCGCGCTCGCCGAGGCAGGGCGTCCGGTGCGGACCCACGACGAGGTGCGCAGCTTCCTCGGCGAGGGCGCGCGAGAGCTGGTGAGCAAGGCGGCCGCGCTGCCGCAGAGCCACGAAGGGCTCGACACGCTGGTCGAGCGCTACCGGCACCACTACCGCCAGGGGCTGGTCGTGGACACGCGTCCGTACCCGGGTGTCGTCGAGACCCTCGCTCGCATCGCGACGCCCATCGCGGTCCTCACCAACAAGCGCGGCCACGAGGCGCGCCTGATCCTCGAGGGCGCCGGCCTACGCGGCTTCGTGGCGATCGTCGGCGACGGCGATGGTCATCCGCGCAAGCCCGACCCCGCGGCGCTGCTGCACCTCGTGAAGGACGCGCAGCACCCCATCTACGTGGGCGACTCGCACGTGGACGCCGAGACTGCGCGTCGTGCGAACGTCGAATTCGTGTTCTGCGACTGGGGCTACGGCACCACCGAGCACGGCCGCCGCATCTCCCGCTTCGAGGACGTCATCCCGTAGCGCGGCCGAGCCCCTCCGCGACGCTGGCGAACGCGTCGGCGGAGCGCAGCTTGGCCTTGCCGAAGCGCTGCTCGAAGAGCGCCTGCACCGCGGGGATCTGGGACGACCCACCGGTGAGGAAGACCGCGTCGATGCCGTCCGCGGCCTGACCCGCGCGGCCGAGCAGCTCGACCACCGCTGCGTCGAGGGTGGAGAGCAGCGGTGCGCAGAAGCGCTCGAGCTCCGAGCGTGTGAGCAGCTCGTCGAGCACCACGTGGGCCTCGTCGAACACGATGCGCGTCGAGGTTTTCTCCGAGAGCTCGATCTTTGCCGCCTCGATCGCGCGGAACAGCCGGAAGCCGAGGTTCTCCTCCACGAGATCGACCAGCGCCAGGATGGCCGGCACGTTGTCGCTCGTGTGCAACATCTGCTCGAGGAGCAGCATCGTGGACTTCTCCTTGATGAAGGACATCTCGTGCCACGCGCACAGCTTGCCGAGGATGCCCATCGGCACCGTCATGCGCTTGCCCATCACCTCGTAGGTGGAGCCGGCGCCGAACTTCGGCAACAGCTTGTGACGCATGATCTCCGCGTCGAAGCGATCTCCGCCGATGGGTACGCCGCCGGATGCCACGACGTCGCCGCGCCGGTCGTCACCCCCTCTACGCGTGGGTCCGACTCGCATGAGCGTGAGGTCGGATGTGCCGGCACCGAAGTCGGCGACGAGCACGAGCTCGTCCTTCGTGAGGGTCGCCTCGTAGGCCAGCGCTGCCGCGATCGGCTCGATGAGGAGCGAGATGTCTTTGTAGCCGGCGATCTTCGCGGCCGCGACCAGGCGCTCCTCGGCGGCAGTGTCACGCTCGGGGTCGAGGGAGAAGCGCGCAGGCCTCCCGAGCACGACGCGCTCGATGGCGCCACCCGTCCTGTCCTCGGCGATATCGCGGATCCGACGCAAGAGGATCGCGACGAGATCGTCGAGGCGCATGGGGCGACCCCGGATGACCGTGGAGTGGAACGTGGCGCTCGGCAGCCAGGTCTTCACCGACTGGATGAAGCGACCGTCCGAGCGAACGAGGTACTCGTCGATCGCGGTCTTGCCCGCGAAGATCTCGCGGCTGTCCTCTGGAAAAAACAGCACGGAGCGGAACATGCGCGACGCGCCGTCGAGCGCGATCACCTCGCCCGAGGGCAGGGCCACGGCGCTGTTGCTGGTCCCGAAGTCGAGGCCGACCGCGGTCAACTGACCTCCACGAGCGTCCACTCGCGGGCCTCGCCGGCGATCGTCACATCCACGGACTCGCCCGCGCGCCTGCCGAGCAGCGCGCGTCCGACCGGCGAGGCCGGCGTGATCACCGAGAGGAAGCCGTCCCCGTCGGGGCCGGTGAGCTCCGTCCCGGCGCCGACGGGCAGGAGGAAGTACGTGCGCTCCTCGGTGCCGCGCGCGCTCTCGACGGAGACGTCCACGATTGCGCCGAGCTCGACGGCGCTCTTGCGCCCGAGGGTGGGGAGCCCGCGGTTGTGGAACTGTGCGAGCGCCCGCAGCGCTTCCTGCACCTCGCGCGCGCGCCGCTCCTGCCCGGTGGCCAGGCTGCCGAGCTCGAGGAAGGCCCGGCCGTCTTCCTTCTTCTCGGCCTCGGTCTGCATGCTCTTCGCCGCCTCTCGCGCGTCCTCGCCCTCGCGACGCGCGAGCTCGGCCGAATCGCGCAGCAGGGCTGCGAGCTGATCGATGAGCAGCTTCTTGTCGAGCATCACCCGATTGTAGCGACGGCAGCCCGCGGCACAAAAAACCTGACGGTCTGGACGTTGCACTGTCGATACGGCATGTCCGCCGAGCCGCAGCCCGAAGCCGTCCCCGCCGTCCACAAGCGAAGCGCGCTCGTCAGCCTCCCTCCGACGGTGAAGCAGCCCTCCGTCCACGGCCGCAACGTCGCCTTCTGGAGCGCGCTGGTGCTCGCGCCCGCCGCCACCTACCTCGCGCTGCGCCTCGCAAAAAAGCCCCGGAGTGGCGCGATCGCCGCACTCGGTGTGGCGGTCGGCATCGGCGTCGCGCGGACGCAGCTCGCTCGCCACTTCGGCAGAGAGCTCGCGCACCGCGCGCAGCCAGGGCCCGGGCTGCTCGAACTCCGCGACTATCCGGCGCACGACGAGGCCGTCATCACCGTGAAGGCGGACTTCGAGCGCGCGCTCCACGAGAGCTTCGCGCACCTCCACGGCTACATCGCCGGCAAGAACGTTCGCAGGCACCGCATGCCGATGGTCGCGCCCGTGCTCGCCACGCCACGCACCGACGGCGGCTTCGACGTGGCGTTCGTGTTGCCGGTCGGCAAGACCGAGCCGCCGGTGCCCCTCGATGCCTCCGTCACCGTGCGCCACGTGCACGGTCGGCGGGTGGTCGTGCTGCGCTTCACCGGTCGCTTCACGAAGGCGAATGTGCAGCGCCACGCGGACACGCTCGAGACGCTGGTGCTCCACGCAGGGATGACGATGGTGGGCCGGCCCGCGTTCGCAGCGTACGACGCGCCGATGACGCTGCCTGCGCTCCGTCGGAACGAGCTCTGGGCCACCGTCACCCGTTGAGCTAGTGTCCGGAGCGTGAAGCCCTGGATCGAGATCGCGTCCGACAAGACGCTGCGCGGCGCCAAGTTCTCGCTGTCGCAGCGCGACAAAGAGTTCGCCATCCTCGTCGAGCGCAAGGTGCTCATGCTGAGCCGCCTGCACCACTCCGAGGACATGCTCGCCCCGCTCGGATGCACGCACGCCAAGACGCTGGAGCGTCCTCGCGTGCTCATCGGGGGTCTCGGCATGGGCTACACGCTGCGCGCGACGCTCGACGAGCTGCCTCCGAAGGCCGAGGTCGTCGTGGCCGAGCTCAT
The DNA here is from genome assembly GCA_043729375.1 of Myxococcales bacterium. Classification (GTDB taxonomy): domain Bacteria; phylum Myxococcota_A; class Polyangia; order Palsa-1104; family Palsa-1104; genus JBDTCO01. The sequence goes on along the minus strand of JAYTLP010000277.1, from coordinate 7,029 downwards.
GCCGGCGGTGCTCGCGTGGAACCAGACGTACATCGCTCACCTCGCGGGTCGCCCACTCGACGACAAGCGAGCACGCGTGGAGCTCGGCGACATCGCGGTGCTGATCCAGAAGAGCACGGCCGCGTTCGACGCGATGCTGCTCGATGTGGACAACTCTCCCAGCGCGTTCACGCTGCCCGAGAACGGCTGGCTCTACCGAGACGATGGCCTGCAGGTGATGAAGAGGGCACTGCGCCCGGGCGGTACCCTGGCGGTCTGGTCGGCCGACGAGGATCCGGCGTTCGAGAAGCGGCTCACGAAGAACGGCTTTCTCGCCGAGACGAAGAGGGTGCGCGGGCGCAACGCGAAGGGCTCGCCCACGCACCTCATCTTCCTCGGTACGCTGCCCTCCGACGATTCTGCAGGTGATCGCAAGAAACGTCGGAAGTGGCAGCCGTAGCTGCGTAGCAGGTAGAGAGCTACGCGGCGAGCGCGACGGGTGCCGTCGCGAGGTGTCGGGTGAGCTGCTCACGGACGTAGGCGCGAGCGCGATACGCACGCGTCTTGACGGTGGCAACGTGGAGCTTGAGACGCGTAGCGATCTCCGTCTCGGAGTAGCCGTCGATGAACCGCATGTTGAAGAGCTGGCCGTACTTTTCGCCCATGTCGGCGAGGTGCGTCTCGGCGAGGCGCACGGCCTCGGTGGCACCCGAGACTTCTTCGGGCGACGAGTGCGGATCACCCGGGTCGATCGACGAAGACTCATCGTCGGACAGGCTCTGCATGACGCCGATGCGGCGGTCCTTGCGGAGGTGCATGAGTGCCGTGGTCGCCGCGATGCGGTAGAGCCACGTGGTGAAGCGGGAGTCGCCGCGGAAGCTGTCGCGGTGGCGGTAGGCCAGCATCATGGCGTCCTGCGCCACATCGCTCGCGCGCTCCTCGTCCTTCATGTATTTCATCGCGACGCCGAACACGAAGTCGCGCTCTTTGGCAGTGAAGCGGGCGGTCTCGGGGGGGCGTTTCGTAATCGTGGCCATGGGTTTCATCCTCGCGGCCACCCATGCAGCACGGACGATGCCATTACCCAAGTACCTGCTATGACTCGGTGTGAGCCCCCTGTTTGTCCACCGAGATAGACAAGAAGTGTCTATCTGGACGGACATGGGCCGCGCGTGCTACCCCCAGTCCGTGAGCCGGGTGCTGGTCGTAGACGACGAAGAGGCGTTCCCCCGCCTGATCGCCGCGCTGCTCGAGCGTCTCCACACAGTAGATGTCGCAAAGGGTGCGGACGACGCACTCCATCGCCTCGAACGCGTCGCGTACGACGTCGTGCTCACCGACCTCAACATGCCCCCCGGCCCGGACGGCATCGAGCTCATGCGGACCGCGCGCGCGCGCGGACAGGACATGCCATTCGTCGTCCTCACGGGGCAAGCCAGCGTCGAGACGGCGGTCGGTGCCATGCGCGAGGGGGCGTTCGACTACCTGCGCAAGATGGCCTCGGCGGAAGAGCTGCGCACCGCGGTCAAGCGCGCCATCGAGCACGGTCGCATGAGCCGCGAGGTGCAGCGGCTCCGCGGCGAGCTCGCGCAGGCGCGTGGGGTCGACCGACCGGTCGGTGACTCGCTCAAGATGCGCGAGGTGATGGCGCTCATCGATCGCGTCGCGCCATCGGACGCGAGCGTGCTCGTGCTCGGCGAGTCGGGTACCGGAAAGGAGCTGCTGGCGCGAGTGACGCACCGTCAGAGCCTGCGGCGCGATCAGCCCTTCGTCGCCTTCGACTGCTCGGCGCTCGCACCGACGCTGCTCGAGTCCGAGCTCTTCGGCCACGAGCGCGGCGCGTTCACGGGCGCCGATCGCGCGCGGCTCGGCCTGTTCCGCGAGGCGCAGGGAGGCACGCTGTTCCTCGACGAGATCGGCGACGTCGCCCCGGAGGTGCAGAACAAGCTGCTGCGTGTTTTGCAGGAGCGCGAGCTCAAGCCAGTCGGTGGCGATACGTTCGTGAAGATCGACGTCCGCATCGTCGCCGCCACCAACAAGGACCTGCGCGCGCTCGTGAAGAGCGGCCGCTTTCGCGAGGACCTGTTCTACCGGCTCGCGGTCGTGCCCATCGAGCTGCCGCCGCTGCGCGAGCGCGTCGAGGACATCCCAGCGCTCGTGGCGCACTGCCTGCGGCGTCGCAAGTCGGCAGGCCCGCGTCCCGTCGACATCGCGCCGGAAGCGCTGCGCCGGCTCGCCACGTACCCGTGGCCCGGCAACATCCGCGAGCTCGAGAACGTCATCGAGCGGGCCGCCATCCTGTCCGACGGCAAGCTCATCCACGACAAGGACCTGCCGCCGCTCGGGACCATGGCGAACGACGCGCCTTCCGCGGATTCGCTCCCGGCACCTTCACTGGACAAGCCCCTGAAGGAGCAGCTCGTCGAGGTAGCGCAAGCCGTCGAGAAGCGTGCCATCGTCGCGGCGTTGCGTGCGGAGTCGGGCAGCCCCACGCGCGCAGCACGAAGGCTGGGCATCAGCCGCGCATCGTTCTACAACAAGCTCAAGGAGCTCGAGATCAACGTATGACGACCAAGCGTGAAGTGACCCTCATCCGTGGTGACGGCATCGGGCCCGAGATCAGCGATGCGACCGTGCGCATCCTCGATGCCGGTGGCGCCGAGCTCCAGTACGACGTCCAGCCGGCTGGCCTCGAGGGCGTCGAGCTCGAGAAGGATCCGCTGCCGCAGCGCACGATCGAGTCGATCGAGCGCACGCGGCTCGCGCTCAAGGGACCGCTCGCGACGCCGAAGGGGGAGGGCTTCCGGTCGGTGAACGTGGCGCTGCGCCAGCGCTTCGATCTGTACGCCAATCTCCGCCCGTCGCGCACCATCGCGGGCGTGCCGTGCCGCTACGAGAACGTCGATATCATCGTCGTGCGCGAGAACACCGAGGACATCTACGCCGGCATCGAGCACTACGTCGGGCCGGGTCGCACCGCCGCCGAGTCCATCGCCGTCATCACGCGTCACGGCTCCGAGCGCATCGTGCGGTGGGCCTTCGAGTACGCGCGCGCGGAGGGCCGCAAGAAGGTCACACTCGTCCACAAGGCGAACATCCTCAAGTTCTCGAACGGCCTGTTCCTCGACGTCGGCAAGGAAGTCGCGAGCGAGTACAGCGACATCTACTTCGACGACATGATCGTCGATGCGTGTGCCATGAACCTCGTGAAGGACCCGACGAAGTTCGATGTGATCGTCACGATGAACCTCTTCGGCGACATCCTCTCCGATCTCTGCGCCGGCCTCATCGGCGGGCTCGGCGTGGCGCCCGGGGCGAACCTCGGCAAGGACATGTCCATCTTCGAGGCCGTCCACGGCACGGCCCCCGACATCGCCGGCAAGGGCCTCGCCAACCCCACGGCCATGCTGCTGGCCGGCTGCACGATGCTCGATCACATCGGGCAGCGCGACGCGGCGGCGCGCATCCGTCGGGCCACGTACGAGACGCTGGCCAGTCCCGCCGAGCGCACACGCGACCTCGGTGGCCAGGCCGACACCCACGTCTTCACCGACGCGGTCATCCGCCGCATCGGCGCCTAATCTTCTTGCCCCGGCTGCGGCCGCCCAAGCGAGCTCAGTCGCACTGACTGTTGACGTTGCAGGACAGGCTGCAGCAGTCGGCCGACGAGCTGCAGAACTTGCCGGCCTTGGCGCAGCAGACGTTGCCGAACTGCGGCACGAAGTTGCAGCTGTACCCGGACACAGAACAGCACGAGGCGTTGTTCATGCACGGCACGAGCGCCTCGGTGCTGCAGGAGGCCCCGTTCTCGCAGTCGACGCCGTTTCCGGCACCCGCGCAGCCCGACACCGTCATGCAGAACCCGCCGAACCGCTGGCGGTGTTGCTAGGCGCACTTGCCGTTCACGCAGTTGTAGCCGGTGGTGCACTCGACCGATTCGATGCAGCTCTCACTGGGCTGGCGCGGGGTGCAGGTGCCGTCGCTGCCACAGACCATGACACCGCAGCAATCCTTGCTCGTCGTGCACATCCCCGACGCTCCCTGGCAGCACGTGTCCTGCCCGGTGGAGGCGAGCGTACGGCACACCCCGTCGCAGCACTCGGAGTCCGCGATGCAGATGCCACCGACGGGCGTAAGCGTACCGCAGGTGAGCGCGGCGCCTCCGCACGTGCCCGACGCCAGGTCGCAGTCGGCGCGCGCGCAGTCGGAGTTCTGGAGGCAGCCGACGCCGTCCTGGTTGGGTGCACAACTGCCGTTGACGCAGCGCAGGTAGCCGCAGCAGTCGAGATCGCCGTCCGGGCAGTTCGTGCCCGAGGTCACGCAGCACGTTTTCTTGTCGGCGACGCCGACCGGCTGGACGGTCAGGAGGCACTGGTAGCCGGTGCAGCACGTGGTGGTGGTCGCGCAATCGCCCTCGATCGGCGTGCACAACGGCTTCGTCTGGCAGGTGGCGTTCTCGGCGCACTGCAGGCCGCCACCGCACGTCTTCGGCGAGCCGGGGCAGCACGCCACGCCGACCGTGTCGCAGGCCGCGGTGCAGGTGCCACCGACGCAGTGACCGGTGGTGCACTTGCTACCGATGTCGCAGGGGTTGCCGATCGTGCCGACGGTGCCGGTGCCCGTGCACTTGCCCGTCGACGGGTTGCAGGTGGTGTTCGCATCGTTGCACTTGCTGACCGGGCAGCAGCCCTGGCCAGCGGCGCCGCAGGTCGTCTTGCAGATCTTGGCGGTGACATCGCACGAGAGGCCCGGGTTGCACTGGTGCGCCTGCGTCGAGCAGCACGGCTTGCCGTTGGTGCCACAGGCCGCACACGTCCCCGCCTCCGAGCACTCGAAGCCGGAGGAGCAAGGTGTGGAGGCGCTGCACGGGTCGCCGGCGCTGCCCCCGGTGGCGGACTTGTCGCAGATGCGCCCGCTCGTGCACGTGAGGCCCGTGCAGCAGTCGCTCGGCTTGGTGCAGGACGACGAGATGCCGACGCAGCACAGGTGCTGGGCCGAGCACGCGAGGCCGGCACAGCACTCGACGGGCGTCTGACACTCATAACCGCCCTCGCCGCAGCAGAGACCCTTGCTCGAGCAGGTGAGGCCGAGGCCGGTCTCGCAGGTCTGGCCCTGACAGCAGGGCTCGGCCGGACCGCAGCTGCCGATGCCGATGCCCTTGAGATCGAGCGCGCCATGCGTCGATCCGCCATCGGACTTCGTCTGCGGGAAGGTCGGCGGCGCCGCGGGGCAGCCACCGAGCAGGACGACCATCGCGAGGGCGGACACGGCAAGCAGGCTCTTCATCGAGGACCTCGTCGGGCGATGTTCAGATGATCGAGATTGTACGACCGCAGGGAGGTGCGGTCTGCAGCCAGTGTCACACGGAGGCAGGCGGAGTGGCCTGGCGCGCCTGGCGCTTCCGCGCGAGCTTGCGCCACGGTCGCTCCCCGGCGGGCAACGTGATGCCCGGGGTGCACACCGCGTTGAGCAGCGGCAGCGCGGGGAGATCGTCGGTGGCGACGGGCTCGGCGAGGTCGTCGATGCGCGACTCGCGGACGAACACGCGCTCGGCCTCGGCCGAGAAGTCGCCCGCCCCGAAGTAATCGGTGGCGAGGTGCGTGAGGTGGGCGAGCTTGCGCTCCGCGCCCTCGTGGAAGGCCCAGAAGTCGAACACGTCGTTCTGGAAGTAACGCGCCTTCAGCGCGGCGTCGTGGCGGACGAGCTGCGAGTTCTTCGCGGCGAGCGGGAGACCGACGAGCAGGCCGAAGTGGCGGAAGCTGCGGACCCAGTTCTGCCACTTGTGAACCTCGGGCGCGTCGCCGTAGGCACCGCGATAGGCCTCGCGGATGAAGTCGACCAGCGCGGGCTCGACGCGAGCCGACAGTGCGCTGCCCTGCTTCGTGACCTCGGTCCAGCGACGAAAGGCGGGCGTGCCGATTGGATCGTCGCCGTGGCGCTCCACGTGGAAGAAGAGCGCGTGGTACTTCTCGGTGACGCGGTGGTGCATCGACTCGTGGCCGCCGAGCTCGCGCGCGTCGCGGCGGGCGCAGTAGTTGACGAGCGGGTGGAAGGCCAGATCGAGCGCGCAGTGCGAGACGAGGCCGCCGATGAGCGCGAGCCGCTCGTCGTTGGTGAGGCCGGGCGCCTGCTTCGCCGCGCGGATGTAGGAGGCAACGAAGCGCGCGGGATCGACGGAGTGCATGCGGTAGGCCCACGGCTCGTCGACGGCGGGCGAGCCGAGGCCGTAGCGGATGGCCTCGACCATCATGTTCCCGTAGTAGGGAAGGTCGTGGATGATGGAGCCGAGGCGGACGTACGTGGGCTCGTTGCGGCAGGCCTCGCGCATGCGCTCGGGCACGCGGTCGTCGCCTTCCAGGGAGAGTCCGAAGCTGAGGTGGAACTGCGGAGCAGGCATCCGTCGTGGGATACCACATCCGGCCTCTTTTTGACGGGTGGCTCCTGTGCGGTGGGTTACGACTTCGGCGGTCCGTCAGTGAAAATCGCGGCTCGCGCCACCCTCGACGGGGATACCGATGTCGGGGCGCCACAGCGACTCGGCCACGAGGTTCACGACGCCGCTCTCGATCTGCAGCCGGCCCGAGATGCCGAGGAACGACTCGCTCTTGGCCGTGGCGGCAAAACGCTCGAAGACCTGCCGCCAGATGACGACGTTCACGATCCCCGTCTCGTCCTCGAGCGACATGAAAGTGACGCCAGAGGCCGTCGCGGGTCGCTGCCGGCAGATGACGAGCCCGGCGTAGCGGAGGCGCTGGCCGTTGCGCATCTTCGCGAGGGTCGCCGCGTCGGGCAGCCCCTGCGCCGTGAGCTGCGGCCGGATCGGACCGAGCGGATGCCCCCTCGTGCTGTGGCGCGTGCGACGGTAGTCCCAGGTGATGGCGTCGAAGCGCGAGAGCTTTGCGAGCTGAGGCAGCGAGGTCTCCTCGACGGGCAGCGGCACCGGTGTGCTCCTGTTCAGCGCGCGCGTCTGCCACAGCGCCGTGCGTCGGTTCACGCGCAGCGACTCGAAGGCACCAGCCTCGGCGAGCGCGTTCATCGCTCCGGTGTTCA
>JAYTLP010000276.1:0-4064 GCA_043729375.1 Myxococcales bacterium | reverse complement strand
TGCTTCCACAGCGCGACGTTCTCCGGCCCGCCCTGCTGGAGCGCGACGAGCTCGCGCCGGGCCTCCTTGAGGATGGGCGGCGCGCTCTCCGGATCGGAGCCCTCGTCCTCCTCGCCGTCGGCGGCCGGGGCAGGCGCTGGCGCGTCGCCGAGCTGCGCGCGCTCGCGCTGCTCTTCGTCGCAGAACTTGACGTACAGGCGCAGGAGCTCGTCGACCGGGCTCCTCGCGAAAGCGTCGGCGTCGAGCCACCGCCGGTACGCCACGATGAGCTTGCCGAACTGCGTGCCCCAGTCCCCGAGGTGGTTGTCGGCCACCACCTCGTAGCCGAGCGCGCGCAGCACGCGCTTGACGGCGTCGCCGATGATGGTGGAGCGGATGTGCGCCACGTGCATGGGCTTCGCGACGTTCGGGGAGGAGTAGTCGATCACGACGCGCTCGTCCTGTCCGACGTTGCGCAGCCCGAAGCGCTGATCCGTCACGATCTCCGCGGCGCGGCGCGCGAGCCACGCCGTGTGCAGATGGACGTTCACGAACCCCGGGCCCGCAATCTCGGTCCTCGCCACCTCGGGCGCCGACGCCAGCGCTTCGGAGATGAGCGTGGCGAGCTCGCGTGGGTTCTTGCCGAGCGCCTTGCCGAGCTGGAGAGCGCCGGCGAGCTGCAGCTCGCCGAACTCCGGCTTCGTCGCGCGCGCGACGGGCAGCTCGACGGGGATGGATGCGCTCCCGGGGTATGCCGTGCGGAGCGCCTGCGCGGCGCGCCTTCCGAGAGAGGCGGAGAGGTCGAGCATGATGCAGTGGTTTACGTGCCTGCTCCGGCGGTGTCAACGCGCGGCGATCGATCCTACGCGTGTGCCGCCGTGACGACGACGCGGGTGTGGCCGCCGGTGCTCTCCACGGAGCCCGCGGCGAGCGTCTGATCCGCCATCGAAGACATCTTCGTGCCACCCGCCGGCAGCGCGCCGCCGAGCGAAATCGGCATGGACACCTCGACGTCACCGTCCTTCGAAAAGTCGACCTCCGCGCGGATGCCCGACACGAGGTGCTTGGACCTGCTGGCGAGCGTGACCGCGAGGACGCTCTGCAGGTGCGCCTTGCCGCTCGGCGCCGTGGTGAGGCCGCTCGGCTCGAACAGCTCCTGCGGTGCTTCTGCGAGACTATCGCGCTCTGCCCCGGCGGCGGCGACAGCAGCGGCAGCGGCCTTCTGCTTCTGCTCGATGTCCCGGGTGAACTTCGAGGCGAGCTCCTTCGAGCGCGCTTCGACCGTGGCATTCACCTCGGCCTCCTGCGCCTTCTTCGTGCTCTGAGAGGTGCAACCCGTTGCCGAGGTGATGCAGGCGAGCGCGAGGGACAAAAGGGTGGCTGTGCCGATGCACGTCATGGCCTGTTCTCGCGACTGCCGATCGGATGCACGACTTGCTATACTCGCAGCGTGTCCAGCGACTATCAGTGCCCCCACTGCGGTGAGTCCGTCGATACCTCGCCAGACCTCGGCGGCGGCGAGGAGCAGGACTACGTCGAGGATTGCCCGGTGTGCTGCCGTCCCAACCAGATCCACGCGAGCTACGACTCGGACGAGGACGCCTTCTCCATAGAGGCCACGCCGGAATGAGGGCGCTGGCGCTGCTGGCGGTCGTGTGCGCGGGGTCCAGTGCACATGGCTACGTGCAGACGCTCAGCAAGAACGGCAACCCGCTCCACTGGCCGACGAGCTGCGTGGTAATTCAGCCCGACGCGCGCGGTGATCGCTCCGGGGATTCCGTCGACCTCGCGACCATCGACGCCACGCTCTCGAGCGCCGTCGGCAACTGGAACGGCAGCATGGCGGACTGCACCTTCATGCGCCTCGGCGTCGTGAAGGCCTATCAGGCGCTCGAAGCGGTCTCCGACGGCCGGTCCGCCCTTGTGTTCCGCAGCACATTCTGGGGCAAAGGCGAGGTCGCCTACGACGCCAGTGCCATCGCGATCACGTCGGTCTGGTTCATCACGAACGCGGGACGCACCGATGGGCAGATAACCGACGCCGACACCGAGCTCAACGCCATCGGCTACAGCTTCACCACCCATCCGGCCACCGACACGGCGCGCGACGGGACCGCGCTCGCCGACCTCGAGAGCACGCTGACGCACGAGCTCGGCCACGTCCTCGGGCTGGGCCACACCTGCTGGGATCACGTGCTGCCCAAGCCTCCGCTCGACAACCTCGGGAAGCCCGCGCCGGATTGCGACCTCGGGGCGTCGTTGCCGGCAGCCGTGCGTGACGCCACGATGTATTACTTTGCCTCTCCTTTATCGACGAGCGAGCGGTCGCTCACGCCCGATGACGTGGCGGGTGTGTGCGACAACTACCCCAGCTCGTCGACTCCCACCGCCTGCTACTCCGACGTCGTGAGCCGCGGCTGCGACGTGATGCCTGCGCCGGCGCCACGTCCCCTGTGGCCGCTCGCACTCCCGCCGCTCGGATGGCTCGCCTGGCGCCTCTGCCGCCGTGGTAAAGTCTGAGCATGCGCGCAGTCCTCGTCGTCGGACTTTTCGGCCTTCTCGGCGCTTGCACCGTGGCCAACCCGCTCTACGTCGGTAGGGACGCAGGTGGCGTCGTCATCACCGACGGTAGCGTCGTCGTCGGTTCGCCAGACATGTCCGGCGTCGACCTCGCCAAGCCACCCGATCCAGGCTGCACCACCGGCGAGCGGAGCTGCTCCGCATCGGACTCGCTCGTCTGCCAGAGCGGCAGCTTCGTCTCCGATCGTACGTGCCCGAAGGCGTCGGCGATCGCGGCCGCGTCGGTGTGCGCCGACGGCTACTGCGCGCCTCCCGCGGGGGCGGTCTCGTGCGAGGCCGAGGGCGGGCAGACCGAGGCCGCCTGCTTCGGCATCGGCGGCATGGGCACGCTCTCGTGCCAGCCGTTCGCGAGTACCGGCAGCGTGAAGTGGTTCTGCGCCACGACCGTCGGCATGGGCGGATCCGGCTCGCCCTGCAACGTCGGCTCGGTGTGCCGCTCGGGCTTCTGCGGCTCGAATGGAACGTGCTTCCGGGCCTGCATCTCGGACAACGACTGCCCTCAGATGGGGAACGCCAACACCTGCACCGACGTCGGCATCTCGCTCGAGGGTCAGACCATCACGGCCGGAAGCTGTATCCACGGCAACTGAACTGGCCGCCCGGGTGGTGAGGAACTGACACCTGACAGCTCGAGCAACGTACCGCCTGACACGTGCGCCAACGCACGTACATGTCGCTGAAATGGCTGACGATCCTCGACTCAACGCCGCAGATAGTGCGTGAATGTAGGCGTCTGTGGGAGGAGCACCGCCTGCCATGTGGTGAAGGTTCACCACCCGACGCCCCGCGTCAACTGGGCTAACTGTTCGATTTTTAGTATCAAAATAGTGACAGCCCCGGTGGCTCGGTGTTTGCTTCGCCCTGGGTTGCTGTGAAAGTCGCGCTCGTCACCGAGTTCTATTACCCCCACCTGGGTGGGGTGACCGAGCACGTCTACCACCTCGCACGGCACCTCACGGAGCGAGGGCACGGGGTTCGCGTGGTGACGAACCACGTCGCGAAGGCGCCGCGCCGGGCCGACATCGAGACCGTCGTCGTGCCCGAGGGCTCGTTCGAGGTCGTGCGAATCGGGCTCGGTATGCCCATCGAGTCGAACGGCTCGGAGTCGCGCGTCACCATCGGCCTCGGCCTCGTGCGCCACATGCAGGAGGCACTCGATGGGGTCGACCTCGTGCACGTGCAATCGCCGCTGTTCCCGATGCTGCCTTATCTCGCACTCAAGGTTGCGCGACGTCGTGGTATCCCGACGGTCGGTACCTTCCACACCAACTTCGGCGGCTCCAAAGCGCTGCGCTTCTTCGCACCGGTCATCCGGCAGTACTCGCGCGCAATCGACCGTGGCATCGCGGTCTCCGACAGCGCAGGTCGAGCGCTGTCGGCGCTGCTGTCGAAGCCGCCCATCGTCATTCCCAACGGTGTCGACGTCGCCGCGTGGAGCTCGGGCGGTCGCCTGCCCGACGCAGATGCGACGCTCGGCGCCACGCGCAACATCGTCTTCCTCGGCC
>JAYTLP010000275.1:0-7806 GCA_043729375.1 Myxococcales bacterium | reverse complement strand
GGCCGAGGCAACAGCGACGCGTCGAACGAGCCCGTTCTGCTGCTGTTGCGGCGCCGACCCGTGGACGGGCGGCGCCAGGCGCATGCCGCTCGGTGTGCGTGGCACCCCGGGCGTGGGCAACGGTGCCTCGAGCGGACGCTGCGACGACTCGACGGGTCGGGACGTCGCGCGCGGAGGCTGCGTCGCTGCCGCCACCACCCGGACGGCCTGCGCGGACAGCGCGAGCGTCGCGGCCTGCGAGCTCGCCGACACCTCGGGGCTGGCCGCCTTCGCATACGCCGCCTTCAACGCCTGGCGCACGAGCGGGGAGTCCAGCATCGTCGCGGGCTCGTCCACTTCCGCATCGTCCACCGCGCGCAGGGTCGGGATGCTCGGGAGGGCGAGCCGCGCTTCCATGTGGCGCTCGAGCGCGCGCCGATCTGCGTCCCAGCCCTGCGAGCGGATGAGCGCCTCCAGCTCGTTCTGCATGGCCTGCGCGCTGGGGTAGCGGTCGGTCAACGAGCGCGCCAGCGCCTGCGTCAGGACGTGGTCCAGCTCCTCGGGGAGCTCGGGTCGCACCGGGCGCACGGGCCTGCGATTGTCGTCGGTGATGGCCATGATCGTGGCCATGTCGTTGGGGCGCGAGAACAGGCGCTGTCCCGTGACCAGCTCCCACAGCAAGATGCCACACGCGAACACGTCGGAGCGCGCGTCGACGGGCTTGCCCATCGCCTGCTCCGGCGACATGTACGAGATCTTGCCTTTCACCTGCCCGACGCGCGTCTGCTGGCCGGCGGCATTGGTGGCCTTCGCGATGCCGAAGTCGACGATCTTCACGTTTCCGCTGCGCGTGATGAGCACGTTCTGCGGCGACACGTCGCGATGAACGAGCCCCAGCGGCCGGCCTTGCTCGTCGCTGACCGTGTGCGCGTAGTGCAACCCCGCGAGCAGGTCGGCGATGATCCGACACGCGAGGCCCGGCGGAACCGGGTCGCCGCCGCGCTCGGCGTCGTCGTAGAACGGCTTGAGATCGGAGCCGTCGATGAACTCCATCGCGATGTAGTAGCGACCGTCGATCTCGCCGGACTCGATGACCTGCACGACGTTTGCGTGGCTGAGGCGCGCCGCCAGCCGCGCCTCGTTGAGAAACATGTTCACGAAGTCCTGGTGCATCGCGAGCGCGGGGAGGATGCGCTTCACGACGACCTGCTTCTGGAACCCACCGAAGCCGACGTGGTGCGCGAGGTACACCTCGGCCATCCCGCCCTCGGCCAGCTTGCGGTCGAGCAGGAACGGGCCGAACTTCGTGGGCTGCGCGGAGACGCTCATCAGACGGTGGACGTCATCACCTTATCACCGTCGCGAAATTGCCGGGCGAGCAACCCGGCGGCGTTGACACCAGGCGGTGACACGCGCTGAGGTGTTTATCTTTTCACCTTCGCACGAGCCCGGAGAGACACCCATGTTCGACCTTTCACTCACCGACGAGCAGCAAGCCCTCATCCAGACCGCGCGCGACTTCGCGCGCAAGGAGATGATCCCGGTCGCGGGCAAGCTCGACGAGGAGGGCACCTTTCCCCACGAGGTCGCGAAGAAAGCGTTCGAGACGGGTCTCATGAACGCCGAGGTTCCCGAGGCGTACGGCGGGCTCGGCCTCTCCTGCCTGACGCACTCGCTCGTCTCCGAGGAGCTGGCGTACGGCTGCCTCGGCATCAACACCACGCTTGCTGCCAACATGCTCGGCGCGATGCCGCTCGTCATCGCCGGCAGCGAGGCGCAGAAGCAGAAGTACCTGGGGGCCCTCACCGCCGGCAAGGACGGCGGACCTTTGTACGCGGCGTACGCTTGCTCCGAGCCCGACGCGGGGTCCGACGTCGCGGGGATGCGCACGCGCGTCGAGAAGAGGGGCGACGAGTGGGTCCTCAATGGACAGAAGCGCTGGATCACCAACGCCGGCGTGTCGAGCTTCCTCACAACCTTCGCCACCAGTGATCCGAAGCTCAAGCACAAGGGCATCTCGTGCTTCGTCGTGGACACGAGCACGCCCGGCGTGAAGATGGGCAAGAAGGAGAACAAGATGGGTCAGCGCGCGTCGCTGACCAACGACGTGATCTTCGAAGACGTGCGCCTGCCCAAGGAAGCGCTCATCGGCGAGGAGGGGCAGGGCTTCAAGGTCGCGATGAAGACCTTCGACCGCACGCGCCCCTGGATCGCGTCGGGTGCCGCGGGCGTCATCCGGCGCGCGCTCGACGAGAGCCGGGCATACTCGCTCGAGCGCAAGACGTTCGGCGCGCCGATCGCAACGCACCAGGCCGTGCAGTTCATGATGGCGGACATGGCCATCGCCTACGAGGCCACGCGCCTCCTCTACATGAAGGCCTCGTGGATGGTGGACTCCGGCCGCCTCGACTCCATCGTGTCGGCCTACGCGAAGTGCTACGGCGCCGACGAGGCAATGAAGGCCACCACCGACGCCGTGCAGATCTTCGGTGGCTACGGCTACACGAAGGAGTACCCCGTCGAGAAGCTCATGCGCGACGCCAAGCTGCTGCAGATCTACGAGGGCACCTCGCAGATCCAGCGCATCGTCATCGCGCGCAACCTGCTCGCCGGCGGGAAGTAGGCGGGCTACTTCACGAGTCGCAGCGCCGGGCGAGGGCGTGGCGGCTCGGGCTCCGGCTCGACCCCGTCCGGGCGGTCGCTTGCGGCCTCGCTTCCGTCATCGCCGTCGAGCACAGTGAAGCGTCGCGGCGGCTTGACGTCGCGCTCGGTGATCTTGCTCGCGGTCTCGGTTGCCATCGCTTCCGGGTCGGCGGGCGCGAGGTCGGCCGTGAGCTCGGGCGGCAGGTCCTCGCGCCACACGGCCCCGCGGCCGGAGAAGTCGGCGATGAGGAACACCGCAGTCCACGGCACGAACGTGGCGAACGGGATGCGGTTGAAGGAGAGCGTGGCGCGGATGCCGTCCTCGTCGATCGAGAGATCGTGGATCGGCGGGACGAGACCGTAACCGTAGTCGAGGCGGACGTTGGCCGAGCCGAGGAGGCGGTCGGGCAGCTCGACGCCCGGACGGCGCGCGTCGAAGTGGACCTGCGCCTCCGCGTGCTCGAGGAGCGCGCGCATCACCTCGATCTTGGGGGGGCGCGAGGAGTCGTCGGGCTCGGACACGAGGCAATTATACTACCTCAGCCGCGACGGTGTGGACGTGGCGTGATGCTCGGAAAGAGACGCTGCCAGATCACATCGGCCGCGACCCCGAACTCGGCGGCGAGGGCCGCGAACACGACCACGTTCATGCGCCCGTTCACGGTCGCCGTCCCGGGCAGGGGCCGGACTCCCGCACGCCGGTCCGCGAGCAACGCGCGCATCCGCTCGTGATAGCGCGCGGTCCACAGCAGCCACACGGGGACGAGGCCGCGTGAGGCAGCCCGGCTCACCTCGAGGCGCGCCTCGATGTCGAAGGTGGGTAGCTGCTCGAGCTCACGCAGCGCGCCGGGATAATCGGCAGCAAGCGCGCGCAGCAGCTCGCGGTTCGGAGGCGAAGGCGTCCCACGCCCCAGCGAAGCGCGCAGCACGAGCATGCGGGCACACTTGTCTACGAGCGCGACGCACGCCGCGCGGTCGAGTCGAGGATCGATGAGCTCCTCACCCGCGGAGGCCGTCGGCACGTTTGAGCCGGCTCCTGTTGCCGGTTGCCTGCGTCCTGCGTCCTGTTCTTCCGGCTTACTCGGCAACGACCTTCGGAGCCTCCTTCAGCAGGTCCTCGGCGGCGACGGAGATCTTCACCCAGCCCGCAGTCGACTCGCTGCGGGCGTAGATCTCCTCGGTCGGCTTCGGCGGCGACGCGGGCGTGGCAGCCGTGGTTTCGACGGGCGCGAGCTGCACGCGCCCGAACTCGACGAAGCCTTTGTCGTGGCCGCGTTCCTGGTAGTCGACACGCAGCGCGAGCACCGGCGCGCCGCTCTTTGGCACCTCGCCCTTGCCCAGTACCTCGGAGACGAGCACACGCCACAGCTTCTCGTGCCACGCTTTGGCCATTTCATCGGCCTTGCCGGTCTTGTCTGCGAGCTTCGTCTGCGCGGGCGTCTCGCCGGGGATCTGGGTCAGCTCCTTCGACTTTCCATCCACCGTGATCTTGAGGTGGTCGACCTCGGTAGGCTTCCAGTCGTGGAGCTGGCGATCGACGAGGCGAATGCCCGCCGAATCGAGGTCCGAGAGGACACCGCCGCCGAGCACGTACACCTTGCCATCCGCCTCGTCGCGCACGTACGGGTCGGATACGCCGAACGGCGAGATGCCGACGAGGAGCACGCGCTTCTGGCCGTGCACCGTCACCTCGATGCGCTTCTTCGGTGCCGCGAGGCTCACTTCCTTCAGCTTGTCGGCCGAGAGCACGCCTAGCGAGCGCGAACCCTTGAGCGGTGCAAACTTGTCGAACAGCTTTTGCGCCGACTCGTTGCCGCGCAGCTCGCGCTCCGGCTGCTTGGCATCGGCTTTGGCCGAGACGCGGAGCCAAGGATGCGGGCCGTCCGCTTCCTTGCGCCGCTCGAGCTCGACCCACTTCGGCTCCTTGCCGCTCTGATCCTCGTAGCGGATCTTGTCGAGGTCGCCCAGCGAGGCCTCGACGATGACCACCTCACCGGGCTTCCGCTCGGGTTCGCGCTGCCACGTGGTGTATGCGAGCACGAGGCTGACGGCCGCGAGGCCGACCTGCACACCTGCACCGGGGGCCTTCATGCTGCCTCCTTGGTTGCTTTGTTCGAAGGGGTGCTCGACCGGACGCCCATCCTGCGACGCCTAGTCATGAGCGCGCCGAAGCCGATGACGATGGCGGGCACGAGGAAGATGCATGCGTAGAACCAGACCTGATCCTGCTTGCGCGTGTGCAGGACCGGCACGTCCACCTCGGACGAGACCTCTCCCGTGATCGACTCGTCGCCCGAGAGCCACTTCACCCCGTCGAGCAGGAAGTACGCGTTGCCGGGGTTCGCCAGCACGCCGTCGACGAGCACGTCGACGTCGGCGACCACGATCGCGCGCATCTCGTCGGCGGGCTTCTTCTTCTTTTCGTCCTTTTTGCCGTCCTTCTTGCCGTCGGCCCTGGGGGCGTCGTCTGCTGGATCCTTCGGCACCTCGAGCTTGCGCTTGACGGCTGCAGCGAGCTCCCACGTCTTGCGCTGCTCGTCGGGCTGGTCGACGAAGTCCCGGTTCGCGTCGAGGAACGTCTGACCTTGCGCGCGCACGGTGAAGTCGACGGTCGTGCTGGCCGGACGCGCCTTGACCTCCTCGAGGTGGCCCGCCTGCACGAAGATCATCGGGGCGCGCATGCCGAACTTCGACAGCGAGCCGACGGCCGGGTGAGAGGAGTAGCCGCCCGTCGCGATGTTGCCGCGGTCCGACTTCTGGTAGCTGCGCTGGGCGAAGACCTGATCGTTTGCGAGCGGCGTCGGATCGAACTTGAGGCCGAGGCTGCCGAGCAGATCGGAGAGCAGCGGCGGTCCCCCCGGCTGCGTTGGATCGGCACGCACGTCGGGATCGAGGGCCACGAAGAGTCGGCCACCCTTGTCGAGGTAGCGGGAGAGAGCTGCGACCTCCTCGGGCAGGAGCTCCTGCGTCGGCCCGATGATCATCACGACGGCCGCGTCTGCCGGGATGTCGACGCCGAGGCCCTCGGCGAGGCCGATCGTGCGCACGGCGTAGGACTGACCCTGCAGGACCTCGCGCAGGTCGCGCAGCGTCGGGCGCTTGTCGGTATCGTTGGTCGGATCGAAGCCGCGCTCGCCGTGGCCGGCCGTCAGGTAGATGGTGCGGCCGGGGCGCGCGACCTGGAGCAGCCGCTTCTGGACGTCCTTGTCGAGGTTGCGGAGCTGGTTCCGTGCGCTGTCGAGCTCGACGCCGATGTTGAGCGTTTCCTTGCGGCCCGCGCGCCCGATGACGACGATGCCGTTGGCCGAGACGTTGAGCTCCTTGGCCTTCGAGATGTCGACTGCGTTGTCGTAGGTCGTGACCTTGAGCTGCGGCGACTCCTTCGCGAGATCCTGGAAGTAGCTCTCGACCTCTTCCTTCACGTCGCTGGAGGGCGGATAGAAGATGGAGACGTCGAGCGGCGCGTCGAGCTGCTGCACGATCTTGCGCGTGGACTCGCCGGGCCGTGCGGTGCGGAAGTAGCTGAGGTCGACCTTGCCGTCTCGCTCGGTGGCCACGTAACCGCATGCGACGGCGAACGTGAGCGCGCCGGCGAGCCCGATACCGGTCATCGCCGCGTCGCGGATGCGAACGATCTCGGTCTTCGGTGCGCGTGCGACCGAGCTCCACGCGAGCTCGATGAACATCGTCGGGAACACGGAGAACGCCATCAGCACCGGCCAGAGCACGGAGAGGACGCCGGCCAGCCGCGGCCAGCCGCGGTCGAGCGTGCGGCCCGCGATCACGAGCAGGAGGTCGGACGACAGCGCGTAAAGCACGAGGCTCACGATGCCGACGAGGAGAAATGCCAGGAGACTTCTCTCGGCAGCCTTGCGATCACCGGTCGTGCCGGCGAAGCGCAGGCCGCGCGTGACGAGCGCGCCGAGCACGAGTGCCGCCCCCAGCACCGAGATTGCGCGGAACGATCCGTTGCCGACGAGGCGCTCGCCGACGTAGAACGCCAGCAGGCCGGCGGCATACAGCCAGGAGGGGAGCGCGCCGCCGGCGGAGCGCTGCGACTTTTCGATGGTGGTCATGGCTACCTCCACCTCCGCGCTTCGAGCACGCGCGTGGCCGAGAAGAGCGCGACGTACGTGACGCCGAGGTAGTACACGACGTCGCGCGCGTGCACGATGCCCTGCGAGAACGGCGGGAAGTGGGTGCCGTGCAGCGCGAGCGCAGAGAACAGATCGTTGAGCGGGCGGTCCGTGACCTTTGCGAGGTACCAGCAGGTGAGCATCGCCACGAGGATTGCCGTGGTGATGACGACCGCGAGAATCTGGCTCTTCGCCAGCGACGAGCCGAACGTGCCGATGGCGATGCAGGCGGAGCCCATGAGCAGGAGCCCGAGGTAACCCGACGCGAGGTGCCCCCACGAGACCTTGCCGTTCACGAGCACGAGCATCGGCATGTAGCTCGTGAGCAGCAGGAAGACGAACATGAAGACCAGCGCGGAGAGATACTTGCCGACGACGATCTGACGGTCGGTGATGGGCGACGAGTAGAGCAGGTTGACGGTACCCGTCTGCCGCTCCTCCGCAATGAGCCGCATCGTGAAGAACACGCTGGCAATCGGCACGAAGCCGCTCGCGCCGAAGAAGAAGAACGCCACGACTTCCGAGGATCGCTTCTCCATGCCGCCGAGAACGGCGCTGTTGAAGAGCAGGCCGCCGACCGCGAGGAGGATCGCGATGATGATGTAGCCATTCCACGAGCGCAGGTACGAGGCGAGTTCCCGCCGCGCGATGAGGAGGGTGGGGCTCATGCCGAGGCTCCTTGCGAATTCTTGGTGAGCTGCATGAAAATAGACTCCAGCTCGGGGGCGCCGTGGTCGATGCGCTGTACGTCGATGTCGGCTGCCACGAGCGCGCGTACGATCTGGGGCCGCAGCGTGGACGGGGCCTCGATGGTGAGCGACACGAGACCCGGGCTCTCGTGCTTGATGACCACGTTCTTCACGAGTCCCGAGGTCCGAAGGACGGAGATGACCCGGTCGCCGAGCCCGCGCTCGGTGGTGCCGACCACCTCGAGCTCGATCTGGCCGGCGCCGGTGCCCGCGAGCTCGGTCTCGGTGCCCTGGCCGACGAGCCGGCCATCGTGGATGACGAGCAGACGGTCGCAGGTCTGCGAGATCTCCGACAAAAT
>JAYTLP010000274.1:0-7861 GCA_043729375.1 Myxococcales bacterium | reverse complement strand
TGCCGAGGACTACCGCTACGACGCGTCCAAGGACCCGTACCGCGCGCACAACATGTTCTTCGACACCATCGACGAGCTGCACATGGTGCGCGGCTGGGGCGAGGAGACGTACGGCGCGTTCGGAGAGCTGTTCACCGTGTACGGCGGCTGCAAGATCAATGTCGGCGCGATGCGGCCGGAATCTTGGCCGCTCGTCGCGGCGATCATCCGCGCCACGGTCACCGACAAGAAGAAGAACGACCCGATCCTGCTCGACGAGGTGCTGATGGCGGCGCTCGCCCAGCGCGTCATCGCGCAGGCGCAGCTGCTCGGCGGTTTCTCCACCGTCTCGGACTTCGTGAAGATTGTCGGCGACCCTACCTCTGCCGTGTCGGCGACGGAGGGCACGGGCACGTCCACCGGCGGCAGCTCCACTTCCACCAGCTCCGGCAGCTCGAGCGGCACGGGCGTCACGGGCATCGAGCTCGACCCCGTGAAGGTGGCGCAGGTCATCACCACGGGCCCGCGCAGGCTCTACCGCATCGACGCCATCGGCACCGTCGAGCGCACCCGCAATCGCAAGGTCCAGGTGCACATTCGTGCGGTCTGGGACACCACGCACTTCAACCAGAACACGACCTCGAGCGATGTGAACGATCGCCAGGGCACGTGGGTCTACTACAGGCTCGACTAGGGCATACCGGCATGGCTCAACGAATCCTCGGCGTCGACCTCGGCGCATACACCGTCAAGCTCGTGGAGCTGGAGACGGGCTTCCGTCAGAGCAAGGTGCGGCTGCTGCGCGAGCAGCGGCTGCTCGATGGCTTGCCCGACGAAGATCCCGATGGCCTGCCGCGTCAGCTCCGCACGCTGCGGCACATGGTCGACCAGCTCGACACGCAGCCCGACGTCGTCGCGCTTGCGCTCGGCAACGAGCTCACGTTGCGCATCATCGAGATGCCGTTCCAGGACGCTCGCAAGATCGACCAGGTCATCGGCTTCGAGCTCGAGCCGCAGATCCTCGGCGAGCTCGATGGCCTCGTGGTGGATCAGGTGCTTGCCGAGCCCGTCGGGGAAGGCGCGCGCGTGCTCGCGGTCGGGGTGGAGCGCGAGCGCCTGCAGCAGATCATCGCGGAGATGGCAGCTCAGCGCCTCGAGCCGCGCTACATCGGGGCAGGCATTCTCGGCTACGCGGCCCTGCTCCAGCACGCCCTTCCAGCCGTGCCTGTCGCGCCGCTCGAGGAGGGTGAGGAAGCGGTGGCTGGCCGCAGCATCGATGCCGTGGTCGACATCGGCCATCGCTCGACGCGCGTCGCGTTCGTCGAGCACGGCCGCACGCTGTTCGGTCGCACGCTCGGCCGCGGCGGCAACGACATCACGCTCGCGCTCGCCGACACGTATCGCCTCGATCCTGCGGCCGCAGAGCGGGCCAAGCACACCCAGGCGCAGGTGCTGCCCGACGACCTCGACCAGATCATCGAACCGGCACGCCGCAAGCTCGACAGCGTGCTGCGCGATGCGCTCCGTCCCTTGCTGCGCGATCTGCGACAGACGTTCTCGGCCGCTCGATCGCAGGGGGAGCCGGCGCCGCAGCGCCTCGTGCTCCTCGGTGGCGGCGCCAGGCTCAACGGGCTGTCCGACCACCTGTCGCGCGAGCTCGGGCTGCCGCTGGCGCAGCTCGCCGTCTCGACCGAGCTCCTTTCGCCCGAGGTCGCCGTCGACACGACCGAGCTCCCGGCCGTCGCGCTCGGCATGGCCTTCGGCGTGGGGCTGTCCACCGGCAGCCAGGTCAACCTGCGCAAGGGCTCGCTCGTGTTCCACAACGACTATTCGTACCTGCGCGGCAAGGCAGCCTCGCTCGGCCTCGGTGCGCTCGTGGTGCTCGCGTGCCTCGGGCTCAACGCGTACGCGTCGCTGCACGCGATGCACAAGGAGTCCGATGTGCTGCAGTCTCGCCTGCGCGTCGAGACGGCGGAGCTGTTCGGCACCTCGAAGACCGACGGCAAGGCCGTCACCGAGGAGCTGCGCCGAGGGCCGCAGAACGGCTCCCCACCCGTGCCCGCGATGACGGCGTTCGATCAACTCGACGAGATCACGCGTCGGCTCCCGCCCAAGGATCAGCTCACGCTCGACATCCTCGAGCTCGACATCAAGCCGAAGAAGACGTTCATGAAAGCGACCGCCGCGAGCGCGAAGGAGATCGACCTTCTCGTCGAGGCGCTGAAGCAGATCGACTGCTACACCGACATTCAGAAGGGCAAGGTCGCCACGATCCCCGGGCCCACGGGCGACGGCGGCGCGGCGGCCGAGCTCAAGCAGTTCACCCTCACCATCGAGAACACCTGCTCATGATCTTCGAAGCACAGCTCGGTCGGCTCAGCGAACGCTGGGAGCGCCTCTCACCCCGGGAGCGGACGCTGCTCACGGCGCTCGGCGCCACCTTCATCGTGATGCTCACCCTCATCCTCGGCTTCGTCGTCACCGACCGCATCTCCACAGTCGAGGGCGAGAATGCGGACGCACGCCAGGCACTGCTCGATCTCGAGACGCAGCGCGAGCCCTACCTCCGCGCCAAGGCCAAGGCCAGCGCGATGGAGGCGCGCATGGGCAAGACGCCCGTCCAGCTCCAGGGCTTCCTCGAGCAGGTCGCAAAGGACTCCGGCGTCGAGATCCCCGAGTCGAACGAACTGACACCGCAGCCTGCGGGCAAGCAGTTCATGGAGCGCTCGGTCACCATCCGGCTCAAGCAGGTCACGCTCGACAGCCTTGCCAAGTTCTTGAAGGGCGAGGAGGGCGGGCAGAACCTCGTCGTGGTCACGGCCCTCGATGTGCGCACCCGCGACGACAAGCACGAGAACCTCGAGGTCGAGATGACGGTCACGACGTACGAGCGCGTCAGCGACAAGACCAAGTCCAGCAAGAAGGGAGACAAGACGTGAGCGCGACTCCGGCCTGGCGTCGCCTCCTCGAGCGGCTCGACGAGATCGAGCTCTCGGCGCGCACGCGGAAGCTGCTGCGGCTCGTCGGGTATCCCGTGTTCGCCTGCGTGGTGGCACTGGCCTCGTTCTCGCTCGCGATTCCGCGCGACAAGGTGCGCGCGCAGCTCGAGACGATGCTCTCGCAGGATCCGTCGTCAGCGCAGCCGCTCGGGCTCGGGATGGACGTCAAGGCGGGTGACCTCGAACTCTCGCTGCTCGGTAGCCACGTCACGGCAGAGAACGTCGTCCTTCGCACTCGGCCCATCCGCTCCGCCGACAAGCCGGCGCGCTTCGTGCTCGACAAGGTCAAGGTCGGGATCGGGATTCTGGGCGTCCTGTTCGCGCGCCCCAGGTACAGCTTCGCCGTCGAGGCGTTCTCCGGCGATCTCGACGGGAGCATCGCCGTCAAGGGCGACTCCGCTCACTACAAGTTCGATGCGAGCGGTCTCAAGCTCGAGGACATCCAGGGCCTCCAGAGCGGCGTGGGCGGGCTTCCGCTCGAGGGCACCTTCGAGGGCAAGCTCGACCTCGACGCGCCGGGCCGGCTCCTCGCGCAATCTAGTGGCACGCTCGAGCTCGACCTCGACGGCGCGGCGCTCGGGGATGGCAAGGCGAAGCTCGTCATCCCCGGCGACCCGTTCCTGTCGGCAGGAGTCACCGTGCCGAAGGTGCGCCTCGGCAAGGTCAGCGTCGTGGTCACCATCGACAAGGGCAAGGCGCGCATCGACAGCCTGAGCGCGCACTCGGCCGACCTCGACCTCACGCTCGAGGGGTTCATCGATCTGCGTGATCCCATCTCGCTGTCGTCGCTGCACCTGTTCCTGCGCTTCAAGCTCTCCGACGAGCTCCTCAAGCGCGATGCGACGCTCGGCCTCGTCACCACCGGCCTCGCCACCGGCAAGCGCGCCGATGGTTTTTACGGCGCGCAGATCACGGGCTCGCTCTTGGCGCCGCGCTTCGAGGTGGGCCGCAACCCGCCGGCGGGCGTCGGCAGCAAGTTCGAGTCCGGTGCGGCGGTGGGCTCGGGTACAGCGAGCCCCGTCGTAATTCCGTCCGTTTCGACCACCGGCGTGGTGCCTCCGCCGAGCCCCCAACCGGCCGACGAGCCGGCGACGCCCGAGCACGAAGGGCCGAGCAGGGAGCCGGCGCGCGAGGCACCTCCGCCGCCGAGCGTGCTCATTCAGCCGATGCGGCCCGCGCTGCGGCCACCGCCTGCCGAGGCGCCGCACGCCGAAGAGGGTGGCACGCAGCCGCCCCCCGACGCGCCATAGCGACCTCTACGGGATCCCGTACCGCTTTGCCTTGTCGCAGAGGGTGCTCTTCGGGATGCCGAGCGCCTGCGCCGCCGCGCGCTTGTTACCGCCGTGGCGCGTGATGGTGCGCGCGAGAATCTCGCGCTCGAGCTCGAGGTAGGTGCGGTCGACGTCGAGGGCGGTGCGCTCCACGTGTAAAGGCTGTGCTGTCAGCCGTAGATCTTCGATACGGATCGGCCCGCCCGCGAGCAGGGCCGCGCGACGCAGCACGTTGCGCAGCTCCCGCACGTTGCCCCTCCACGCCTGCGAGACGAGCGCGGCAACGACCTCGGGCGCGAGCTCGCTGCGCAGGCCCTCGTCGGAGAGCAGGCGCGACGCGAGCTCGGGGATGTCGGCCGCGTGCTCGCGTAGCGCGGGCGTGCGCACGATGTCTCCGCAGAGCCGGTAGTAAAGATCCTCGCGGAACGCGCCGCGCCGCACGGCGGCCTCGAGATCGACGTGCGTGGCGGCCACCACACGTACCTGCACCTTCACTTCGCGCGTGGCACCGACGGGACGCACCGCGCCGACCTCGAGCGCGCGCAGGAGGCGCGGCTGCAGCGAGAGCGGGAGCTCGCCGACCTCGTCGAGAAACAGCGTGCCGCCGTCGGCCTCCTGGAACACGCCGAGCCGCTTCATGGTGGCGCCGGTAAACGAGCCGCGCTCGTGGCCGAAAAGCTCGCTCTCCACGAGCTCCTGCGAGATGGCGCCGCAGTTGAGCGGGATGAACGCGCCGCGCAGGTGACTCTCGTCGTGCAGCGCGCGAGCGACGAGCTCCTTGCCCGTTCCTGTCTCGCCGACGACGAGGACCGGTAGACCCGTGGGCGCGAGCATCGCGACCTGGCGTCGCAGCGCCCGCATCGGCTGGGAGCTGCCGACGAGCGGTGAGCGCTCGCGCGGTCGAGCCAGCACGCGCAGCCGTACGCCTCCGATGGACACGACCGTGCCGGGGCCGAGCGGCGCGTCGCTCACGCGCACGCCGTTGACGTGGGTGCCGTTCTTCGAGCCGAGGTCGCGGACGCGCATCACGCCGCGCTCGCGCTCGACGACGCAGTGCCGTCGCGAGACACAGGGGTCGCGGAGCACGACGTGGTTGTCGTCTACCTGGCCGATGGTGAGGCCGTGCACAAGAGCGTGCTCCTCGCCGGTGGGGGTGACGAGCACGAGCGGCTCGTCGAGGGTCAGCGGCGGTGCCGTGGACGTGGCGGTGGCCACGGTGGGCCACTGCGTGGGCGTGATCGACATGCGGTTCGCTCCGGAGCCAGAGGGGGACTCCTTCGATATCGGCTCGCCGCGCCCACAGTTGCTTACCTTTTGTCGCGAGCGTGTGGCGACGTGCCGATTTCGACTTGCGGCGAGCAGCCTTCGCAGCCCACCCACTCGGCGCCCTCGTCGGTGTGCTCGCGCTTCCAGATCGGGAGCCGCGCCTTCACGGCCTCGATCGCGTCGTTGCATGCGGAGAGCGCGTCGCGGCGATGAGGCGCACCGGCTGCCACCACGACTGCAAGCTCGCCTATGTCGAGCGAGCCCGTGCGGTGCTCGATGGCGATCCGCACACACGGGTAGCGCGCGACGAGCTCGGCCTCGAGCTCGCGCAGCGTGCGCTCTGCCATCGCGCCGTATGCTTCGTAATCGAGCCGGAGCACGCGACGCCCGTGGCTGGTGCGACGAACGATGCCGCTGAAGGTGGCGACAGCGCCGTGCTCCTCGTCGGTGACTGCAGCGACCACGCGCTCGAGCGACAGCGCTTCGGGCGTGATGACGAGATGCGGGCCCGAGCCGCCTTGCACCGGCGGCAACAGCGCCACCTCGGCGCCTTCGGCGACGGGCGCGTCGAGGCCGACGAACGTCTGGTTCACGGCGACACGGAGCTGCGGCACGAGCACCGACAGGCTCGGTCGTTGCGCTGCACAGGCGTGCAGTACATCTCCCGCCGTCGCACCATCGGGAACGTCGACCGACAGCGTGCTCGTGCCCGCGCGATCGCGTGCGGCGGCGAAGAGCAGGACGGTCAGACGCATGTCCGCAAAAGTTAGCACAACGCCAGTTTTTCGAGCGCGAACAAATCTGGGCAACTTACCGAATATTCACGAGAGACGGGTGAAAAAGGCCTGTGGATAACTTGCCACGATCCGTGCGGGCGCCTAGTCTCGAATTCAGCTCCAACCGGTGGTTTCCCACCTCGAGAGTACATGGAATGACTCAGCTTTCAGCCGCGCGCGTCAGCCGTGCAGCGGCCCGAGATCTGCTCTACGACAAACCTGCCGATCCGCCCGCCGATCTGGAGGCGCGGGTCCAGCGGCACATCGGTGCGGCTCGCCTGCGCGTATGCATGACGGACAACCAGTCCACCATGATCTCGGTGAAGACCGAGCCCGGGGGCTTCACCCTCCGTCTGCACCACATGTTCCTCCACGCCGGGCCGGAGATCGTCATCGCGCTCGCTCGCTACGTCGCGAGGGACGACGCCGCGGCCTCGCGCGTGCTCAACCGGTTCATCGATCGGCACTCGCAGCAGATCCGCCTGTCGCGGAGGCGGGCGCCAGCGCGCACGCTCGAGGCGAAGGGGGACGTCCACGATCTGCGGACGATCTTCGACGAGCTCAACCAGCGCTACTTCGCGGGCACCATCACGGCCTCGATCACCTGGGGCCCGCGGCTGTCGCCACGCCTACGAGGGCGCGAGCGGCGGTCGATGAAGATGGGCTCCTACTGTGTCGAGGACCGCCTGATCCGCATCCACCCGTCGCTGGATCGCGTCGAGGTGCCGCGCGATTTCCTGGCGTGGATCGTCTACCACGAGATGTTGCACGAGAAGCACGACATGCCATTGGTCGGCGGGCGGCGACAGTTCCACACGCCCGCCTTCCTCGCCGAGGAGGCTCGTTACGAGCACTACGAAGTTTCGCGTCACTGGGAGCGCGACCACCTCGACCTGTTGCTCAGTTACTGACTCGCTTATAGATCCGGATTGCCGCTGTCGAGGGGAACGCTGCCCGCGTCCGGTGCCGCGATCGTTCCGGAACAGCAGACGTCGTCGACGTACGGGCAGCGCGCCTCGAGCGTGCCGCCGAGGCCGGTACCGACCTTGTTCGGCGGCGTTCCCTGCTCCGCGCTCGCGCAACTCCCACCGACCGCAATGCAGCGCGCGCCGAGGCCCTCGCAGGTCGTGGCCGCGCGTCCGACGCAGACGGTCGCGGGCTCCTGGCACCTGGTGAGGACGCCCTCGTCCTCGTTGCCGAGGTTGCAGACGCACGTGATCCCCGTCGAGGTATCGCACGCGCTCTCGCACGACGGCAGGATGCCGGGCGAGCCGTGGACATCGCTGCGGTGGCACGGGCAGTCGACCCCCGTCGTGTAACAACCCGACGGTGTGCGGCAACCGGGCTCGACGACGCCGAAGTCCGAGCCGAGGTCGGCGCTCGAGCAGCCGGTGACATACGTGATCATGCACATCCCCACCACGAGGGAGAGCGCGATGAACACGCCGAGACCGCGAACGACAAGAGTGCGTGACATCAGGCGGCTACCAATACGCTGTCGACGGACCGGAAGTAAAGCCACCGGGTCGGTGGAGCCGGCCGCGCCGCCTGCCGCTGCCCGGCAATCCTG
>JAYTLP010000273.1:0-2620 GCA_043729375.1 Myxococcales bacterium | reverse complement strand
GTCCGGGATCTCGATCGCCCACTCGTCCAGCGCCGCGCCCGCGGCGGCCTCCGGCGCGAGATGCACGATCAGCGGATGCGCCCGCGGCCGCCCCTTCGCCACGAAGATCGCCGCGACCGCAGCTTCCGAGGCTGCGTCCGCCCCGAGGCCGTATACGGTCTCGGTCGGAAACGCGACGAGCCCACCCTCGCGGATCACGCGCGCGGCGTGCGCGACATCGGTGCCGCGCGCGGGCGCTGCAGGGCGCGCCGGCACGATCGCTAGTCCCCCACGTTCTCATCGGGGGAGTCGTCGGGGCCGTCGTCGCGGCCGTCGTCGCCGTTGCCGTCGGTCGCGTTGCCCGAGTCGTCGTCGTTCGCGTTGCCCAGGTCGTCGTCGTCCCGCGCGGTCTCGATCACTTCACCGACCGGGCACGTCGCGGGGACCGCTGCCTTCGTGATCGACGTCGACACGAGGCCGGCGCGAAAGCTCGCGTAGGCGGCGACGGCGACGCGGCCGTCGTCGAATGCGACCGCGAGCTTCGAAGCCCCCGGGGACGCGGCGATGGTGGTCGCGCTCGCCACCGGGACGAGCTGCGCGACGGCCTCACCCGGCGTGAACGTCCCGGCATGACCGTCGAGTAGCACCAGCACCTCGGGGTGTCCCGGGACGAACCGGACGTCGCGCACGTCGGCGGCGAAGTGCGCACTGCCCAGGACGCGGGCAGTCGCGCGGTCGAATACGATCAGGTCGCCATCGGCGTAGACCGCGTATCGCCTGCCCGCGGGCTCGAGCACACCCGACGCGTGCTCGTCACAGCGGGGCGCCGTGCCGGTCGCCTCGAGTGGCACGCCCGTGTCGAGCGGGATGACACTGATCGTCCCTCCCGACGTGACGAGTGCCGTGCCCGCGCCGGCGGGATCGACATCGTCCACCAGCGCGGACACGGCCAGCGACACGATTCGCGTCAGCTTTCCACCCGCCAGCCAGGCGAGGCCCTCCGTATCATTCACCACGGCGCGGTCGTTCGCGCCGAGCCAGCCATCGAAGATCAGGTGCTCGACCGCCACGTGCCCGACCGCCGCGTCCTCGCCGACCGCGATCAGCTCGAAGATCGACGCGTCGACGCTCCCGTCGCGGTCGGACGAGCTGGAGTAGACCCCGGCATGCCCGGTCGCGATCTGGGGAAGCCACATCGAGCTCCGACCGCGCAGGGCCGTGCTCGCCGTCACGCGGCCATCGCGCAGTGACCACGCCTCGTTACCGAGCGCGATCGCCCGGCCATCGTCGCCCACCGCGAGTACGCTCGACACGGCATACGGTGGCGCGCCCGCCGCCGAGACCGCGCCGCTGGCGAGGTCGATGACGCGCACGATCGGGCCCGTGACCACGATCGCGCGGTGATCCGTGAGCACGAGGTTCGCGCTCTGCCCCCGTGCGCTGGCGCCGAGCTCGACGACTTGATCGGGCACCTCGGCGCCCGTGAGGCTCGTGACATGCGCCATCGTGCCGTCGATCCACACGATGCGGCTGCCCGCGGGATCGAGCGCGTAGCCATGTACGGCGGTGGCGAGGAACTTCGGAGCCCCACCGACGATCACGTTGATGCCTGTCTTGCGACCCTCGTCGACTTCATAGGCGAGCGTGGGCCCCGCGGCGCGCGGGAATGCGGTCCACGTCATCCGCGCGAAGGGCTGGTGCGTGAGCGCCACCAGGTCGAACTGCTCGAGCGAGCCTGCTCGCATCGCATACAGGGTGTCATTCGCCACCAGTGGCACAGTCCAGTCGTGCTCCGGCGCCAGCTCGACCGCCACCTTCCACGTCTTCGGGTCGTAGAGCGCGAGCGGTACACCCGGGCCCGCGAGCACGACGCGCCCGTCGGGCACGATCACCGCGCCCGCCGTCCAGTACGGGCCCGGCTCCGCGACGGCGGGCAGCTCGATCGGCGTCTCGACGAGCGTCGCCCGGTCGATCGTCGCGGCCGCGAGCCGATCGTCGCGCGTTCCGACCGCGAGCAGGCGCCCGTCGGGGAGCGGAATCAACTGCGACACGGAGAACAGCTTCGCATCGTGGTTGCTGGTGGTGACGAGGCCAGAGTCGAGATCCATCTTCACCAGCCAGCCCGCGCCGGTGACGATGGCGGTGTGGTCATCTGCGGCGACCGCCGTGGCCCAGCCCGGGAGCCGGAACGGTTGCGCCGGCGTGACCCACACCTCGCCGGGCAGCGCCCTGGCGCGGGGATGCTGGGTGTTGCCCCAGCATCCGGTCGCGATCGCAGCCGCCCAGATCACCGGCCACGGGATCCCGGAGCCCCGTCGAATCCCCGCGGTCGTCACCATGCGCGCGAGCCTCGCACGGCGAGGGGAGGTAGGCTCGCGCGGTGCAGATTTTTCTCGTGCATGCCGCCGACACGGATGCGCACGCGCGCGCACTCGCGGAACGGCTGCGCTGGCACGACTGTCAACCGACCCACATCTGGTGCGCGACCGCGCCCGCCGCGCTGCACACCGCCGACGTGATCGCGCGCGTCATCGAGTGCGACGCTCCGATCGTGACCGCCCCGCTCGATGCCGCGCTCGCCGACGCGATCGACTTGCTGCCCACGCTGAGGGTCGTGCTCGTCGTCGGGATCGAGCCAGAG
>JAYTLP010000272.1:0-7598 GCA_043729375.1 Myxococcales bacterium | reverse complement strand
CGCATGCGCTCGTTCTTCGGCAACTTCGGGATGTTCGTTCGCGCGTACACGTACATGCGCGAGCTCGGCGGTGCGGGCCTCACCAAGGCCACCGAGATGGCAGTGCTCAACGCGAACTACGTGCGCGCGCTGCTCTCCGATGTCTACTCCCTCGCGTACGACAAGCCGTCCATGCACGAGGTCGTATTCACCGACAAGCGCCTGAAGAAGGAGACCGGCGTCCAGACCCTCGACGTCGCCAAGCGCCTCATGGACTTCGGGTACCACCCCCCCACCATCTACTTCCCCCTGCCCGCCGTCACGGGCGGCGCGGGTGCGCTGATGATCGAACCCACGGAGACGGAAGCCCCCGAGACGCTCGAGCACTTCTGCGCCGCGATGCGGGCGATCGCCGTCGAGGCCATCACCGATCCTTCCATCGCGAAGAGCGCGCCGCTCAACACCGCGATGCGCCGGCTCGACGAGACGAAGGCAGCGCGCAACCCGAAGCTGCGCTGGACGCCGGCCACCTGACGCGCCTGCGCCGGGCAACGGCGAACAGACACGTCGCTCTAGCCGTTGGCGAGGGCCGAGGGGAGCTCGAAGTCGGTCGTGGCGTAGACGAGACCTTGCTCGATGACGCGGTCCCAGTAGCGGGTGCCGCGCTCGACCATGGCCTTCTCGAGCCGCGGACTGCGCTTCCGGGCCTGCTCGAGCGCGCGCACGGTCGCGACCGCGGCGGGTACGAGGAAGCGCTCGCGCGTCTTCGGAATGCGCAGCCCATCGGCGACCTCGTCGCCCACCAGGTGGCGGCACACGGCGCGCGCGGTGCCGAGCGTGCGCTGCGCCATGTCGCGGGTGTCGAGATCCGGGTGCCCGAGGCCGTGCTCTAGGAGCGCCGACGTCAGCGCCCGCGAGTCGTCGTCGGGCGCGGCCTGCGTCGCGCCGATGAGGTCGCTCAGACGGACTGCCTCCGCCTCGGTGACCGGGAACAGGGCCGGGTCCACGCCGATGACGTGCGACACCCAGCGCCACAGATGCATGAAGTCGACGGACTCGTCCTCGGACACGTCGATGCCGAGGAGCCGCACGCCGCCGAGCGTGACCACCGAGAACACGAGCGATGCAGCCACCATGTCGTGCTGGTTGATGGGCGCTCCCCATGCGTCGCTGTTCCAGCGCGGTGAGGCGGCGAGCATGCGCCGGATCTGCGCGTGGATGAGCCGCACGCGGAGCGTGAGCTTCCAGCCCTCGCCGCCGACGCGCATCCCCGACGGGCGCACGACTGCTCGCACGAAGCGCGCCGTCTCGTTGAGCCTTGGCGCGGCGGCCTCGGTGAGCCGCCCGGAGAATGCGAGCGGCTTGTTCCCGCCCGGGCTCGCATAGCTGACGACGAGCGCACGCGCGCCGAGCACGATGCCCCCGACGAGGCCGGTACGCAGAAAGAAGCGGCCGCCGCGGTCGATGCGGTCCCACTCCACCCAGGGCGGCACGACGCGTGCGGACTCCACGAGCTCGGCGAGCGCGCTCGGCACTCGTGCCTCGCCGTCGAGCGCGGCTCCGATGAGCGCGTGTCCCGCGGCGCCTGGCGGCAGCGCCTCGACCGCGCGGTCGGCAAGCGGATCGAGCGCCCGCAGATAGGGCCCGAGCCGGTCGACGCGGTCACCAAAGCGCAGGCGCGCACTGGGCAGATTACAGTACCGCGCGGGGAACGCGGCCTCGGGCAGTGCCGGCGCCACCGACGCGGCATTCACAACCTCGATGGCAGCCATGGTCAGAAGGATCATGCCATCGACGCGCGATCGCGCAAGGGTCAGGCGAAGCGCGCGAGGTACTTCTTCATGTGGAGCTTCTTCACGGTGTTGTCGGAGCTCATGTAGCGAATCTGGCCGAAGATGGGCCGCTCGGGGGCCCACGGCCGATCGTACCGGCCGACCGTCCAGAAGATGCCCGAGTACGAGTTCGGATTCCGGCCGTCGAGCGCGTAGCGGTTGTTGAGCTCGATGAGCCGCTCCACCGCCACCTGGGCGGACGGGCTCCACTCGAGCACCTTCTTGCCCCACAGCATGCGGAGGTAGTTGTGCATACGCCCATGGGTCACGAGCTCCCGCTGCGCGGCGTTCCACACCTTGTCGTGGGTGGAGGCGGACGCGAGCTCCTCGAGCGAGTACGACCTGGGTCGCGGATCGGACGCGTGCTTCTCGAGCGTCTTTCTCGCCCAGTCCGGCAGCGACTCGTACCGGTCGTACGTCGCGGGATTGCGCGCGCAATGGTTGTAGCCGAGCTCGCGCCAGGTCACGAGCTCGTCGAGGAAGGACTCGGCCGCGGGCGACATCCCCCACCAGCCTTCGCGCTTGCCAGTCTTGATGCCCGTGATCTTCGCGGGGGTCCAGCCCTCGTGCTCGGCCAGGCGTCCGAGGACGTGGTGCACGGACAGATGCCCGAAGTGGAGGTACGGTGAGAAGCCGCTCGACGCATCCTCGTCGGGCTGGTTACGGTCCTCGCCGTAGCGGGCGAGCTTGTCATCCAGGAACTCGTCGAGCTTCGCGGCGGCAGCGCCCGCGCCACCGCGCATCGCCACCACGCCGACCGTGTGATCGATCGGCAGCGCGGCGAGCGCGGCGGGCTCCCGCGCGAGCAGCGCCGCCGATGCCGCCGGCCAGCGTTTCACCACATGCGCTACCGCCGAGGACGCGTCGGGTAGCCGCACGCCTGCGAGTGAATCCTCGTCGGGCAGCGCCACGAGGTGCGGTGCGAGGTTCTTTTGCAGGAAGCGGCGGAACAGGTAGGCGGTGTAGAAGTCGTTCGGTGCTGCCGCGATGGGCAAAAGGCCGTTGCTGTCGACGACCTCCATTCGCACGTCGACCTTCGTCGATGCGGCCTTCAGCATGCGCGGAAGGAAAAAGCTCGGCAGGTAGTCGGTGACGACGGCCACCGCGCGCTCGCTCAGCGCCGCGAGGAGCCCCTTGCCGGCGCCGTCGTGGGGCTCGACGTAGGGGTAGTACGTCACGTCGCCGGTCGCGAACGCGCGCTGGTTGTCGGCCATGCCGTCGAGCACGAAGCCGTGCAGACGGTCTGACGCCCACGGATAGGCCACCCGCAGCGGCTCGAAGACGACGAGCCCGCAGCGGTGCTCCTTCGCGAGCTCGACGGCGCGCTGAAGCCCGAAGTTGTGGAGGCGCCGCCGGGCAGAGGTCATCCAGTAGAGGACGTATGCGCCGTCCGCGCGCAGCGGCGCCTCGTTCATGATGCGGACGCGTGCGCTGGGGACGCTCACGCGAGCGCGAGCCTGGCTGCGAGGGGACCTACCACGGACACCTGGACTGACATGTTGTGGCATATCGCGCGGAGGGATCGCGCGGTCAACGACATTCGTGCAGGCTCGTGCACGCGCGGATGGTGGTGCTACCGTCGGCACGTGCCCGAGCTCGACAACGCCGAGGTCCGCGCGCTCGCGCTCGCCGAGGGGCTCCCGCTCGTCGGGTTCGTGCCGGCGGCGCCCGTGCAACACCATGCCGACTTCGAACGCTGGCTCGAGGGCGGGCACGCCGCCGGGATGACGTATCTCGCACGCGACGCAGCCCAGCGTCGGGATCCGCGCGAGCTGTTGCCGAGCTGCAAGGCGGTCATCGTCGTCGCGCTGTCCCATGGGCACGCCGACGGGCTCATCCCGGTCGAGCATCTCGCACCGCGTGGAACGATCGCCCGGTACGCCCGTGGAGCCGACTATCACACGGTGCTCAAGCGCCGCCTGCAGCGGCTCGGAACCGCGCTCGAGCACGCGCTCGGCCGCCCGCTCGAGCGCCTGGCCTGCGTCGACACCGCGCCGCTCCTCGAGCGCTCGCTCGCTGCGGAAGCCGGCCTCGGCTTTGCCGCGAAGAGCGCAATGCTGATCGCGCCCGGGCACGGCAGCTACCTCAGCTTGGGCGCCCTGCTCGTCGACTTCGACTGCACCCGCGAGCCCGTCGTGTCACCGAAGTGCGGCACTTGCCGCCTGTGCCTCGACGCGTGCCCGACCGGCGCATTCGTTGGGCCGTACGTCCTCGACGCTCGCCGCTGCATCTCGTACCTCACCATCGAGAACCGCGGCCCCATTCCCCGCGAGCTCCGCGACAAGATCGGCGAGCGCATCTTCGGCTGCGACGTCTGCCAGGAGGTGTGCCCGTTCAACGCGGCGGGGCCGCGCGACGGAGATGCCGAGCTCGCGCCGCGGCCCGGCTACAGCCACCCTTCGCTGCACACGCTCATGCGCATCGGCGCGGCGCAGTTTCGCAAGTGGCAGCAGAAGAGCGCGCTCCGCCGCATCCACCGCAACGAGCTGCTCCGGAACGTCGCGGTGGCACTCGGCAACGCCGGCGACGCGAGCTCCATCGCGGTCCTCGGCGACGCGCTGCGCGAGCCGTCACCACTCGTGCGCGCGCACGTCATCTGGGCGCTGCGCGAGCTCGCGAGACGTCGGCCCGACACGGCCCGCGCGGCCGAGGCCCTCCTCGTGGCGCACGCTGCCGTCGAGACCGACGAGAGCGTGCGCGCCGAGTACGATTAGCGGAGGACGTTCCCGTCCTTTCTCATCGGGCAGAGCCCGAGGAGCCTCCCACCACCGCGCGTTGCTCGCGCGATGCGTCGACTTTGCTTCACTTGACCTTCGGGAACCAGAGCGAGACAGCGCGTGCGTCGGCCGGGCCGGGGCCCACCGTCATGTCGACCCAGCCCGACGTGAAGTCGGCTGCTTGCCGACGCCGCGCCTCGGTCACGAGTGGATCTCCCTCGTCGCTGAAGTCGATCGGCACGCCGCGTATCTCGATGAACTGGTCATGCTCCCAGATCTCGAACAGGCGCAGCTCGCCCGGCCAGTCGGCGAGCGAGGCCGTCTCGGCCTCGAAGAACTGGTGCGTTGCCGCGGTGCCGGCGGTCGCGACGCGGAACAGGTGCGTGTGCGCGCCGAGGTGCATCATCACGTGCGGGTACCCTGCGAGAAACATCCGCCACTCATCGGTGAGCACGGCATCGGCCTGCAGTGTTCCACCGAGGTCGCCACCGTTCGAAAGCGTGGTCGGGCCGTGGTGCGACACGAGGATGCTGTAGCGACGCTGCGCTTCGGCCTCCTCGAGCGCCGGCCGGATGGACGACATGAGGTCGGCGCGGTGGAGCACGCCGTCGGCACCGCCCGTCTCCGCCGCGGTGTCGAGGACCACGATGCGCAGCGAGGTGCCGACATCGAAGTGGTAGAAAGCCTTGCCCGACATCGTCGACGCGGCGCCGATGCCGTGGCCGTCTCCATCAGCGGCGACGGCCTGCATGAGCGACACGCGGTCCATGGCCTCGCGCTTCGGATCTGCCACGATGCCATCGTGGATGGTGGGGAGGTTCGGCTTCTTCCACGTGCGGGAGCCCGCATCGTCGGTCGTGCCGAGGTAATCGCCGGCCTTGGCGGCAACCGTGAAGTTGCCCTGGTTGAGCACGTCGTGGTTGCCCGTGACCCAGCGCCACGGCATGGCGAGCCCGTCGGCGATGAACGCGTCCTTCGCATCGTTGTTGGCACCAGGGACGGGGTCATCCACATCCCCGGAGTCGCACTTCACGCTCGGGGAGCCACCGAGGATCGAGAGGAACCACTCCACCTCGTTCTTCTGCGCGTTGTCGGCGTTGTCTCCGCCGAGGATGACGAAGTCGATCGGCTTGCTCTCGTGCACCTTGTTCACGGTGCGAACGGCTGCATTGAGCACGCGGCACATCCACGACTCCTGTGGCCGGAACGCGCCATACGTCGAACCCGGCGTGTCGAAGTCGACGACCCGTGATGGCGACTCGTCGTCCGCGAGCTGCGTGTCTGCGAGGTGCACGAAGCGCGTGAGCAAGGCGGGCGCGGTCGACGCCGCAGGAGCGGCGCTGCCGTCGACGGTGTGGCTCGCGACGGCCTGTCCGGCGCCGACCTTCGTCGTGCCCCAGCCCTCGGCGAGCAGTGCCGTGAGCGACTTCGGGTCGCTCGGCGGCGAGTCCGGCTGCAGCTCGACGGGGTGGACGAGCGAGAGTGTCTCGTCGGTTGTGAGTGGCGCCGCGGTGAGCTCGGGCAAGGACCTCGGAGCGCCGGGCAAGCCCCCGCAGGCCACGAGCGCGAGGACGCAGGCGAGCGCCGGGACGTCGAGGATCTTCATCGATATACGGTAGCGAACGAAGCGCCCTGGCTCAATCCCTTGCGCTCGAACGAAATTTGTCCGGTTGGCGATACCTCGCGCGTCTTGTGAAGTAGGAACCACACACGGAGGCCACATGAGCGAGTTCGTTTTCCTGTACCGCAACGGCGAAAAGCTGTCCCCGGAGATAATGCAGCGACAGATGGGAAAGTGGGCCACATGGATGAAGGAGCTGGCCGACCGGGGCTTTCTCCGTGACGCAGGCCACCCCCTCGAGCGCAGCGGCAAGCTGGTGCGAGGCAAGGAGCGCACCGTCACAGACGGCCTCTTTGCGGAGGCGAAGGACGTGATCGGTGGGTACTCGCTCGTCGAGGCGAGGGACCTCGATCACGCCGTCGAGCTGTCGATGGGGTGCCCAATCTTCGACGTCGGTGGGGCCGTGGAGGTGCGCGTCGCGATGAAGATGTAGGCTCGAAGCGCGATGGAGCTCGCCCCGCACTTCTTCAGGCACGAGTCGGGGCGGCTCGTAGCCGTCCTCACGCGGCTCTTCGGTGTCCACAACCTCCCGCTGGCAGAGGACGTCGCACAGGAGGCCATCTGCGCCGCGCTCGAGCTGTGGAAGCTCCACGGCGTGCCGGACAGCCCCTCCGCGTGGCTCCTCGCCACGGCGAAGAACCGCGCCATCGACGCGCTGCGCCGGCAGCGAACCGCTCGCACCTGCGCGCCGGAGCTCGGGCGCATGCTCGACAGCGAGTGGACGCTCGTCCCCACCGTCGAGGCGGTGTTCGATGCGCACTGCGTGGCAGACGACGAGCTGCGGATGATGTTCTCGGCCTGTCAACCGCGCCTGCCCGAGGAGGCCCAGGTTGCACTTGTGCTGCACATCCTGTGCGGGTTCAGCGTCGCCGAGATCGCGTCTGCGTTCTTCTCGTCGGTCGCGGCCATCGAGAAGCGCCTCACGCGTGCACGGCACAGCCTTGCTGCGTCACGGACGATGTTCGACCTGAAGGGCGCGGACCTGCCGGCGCGGCTCGGCGTCGTCCATTCGGCGATCTATTTTCTGTTCAACGAGGGGTACCACGGCGCGTCTGCCGATGCCGTCGTGCGCGACTCGCTGTGTCGCGAGGCCATGCGTCTCGCCGCCGTCCTGTCCGAGCACGCTCTCACCGGGACGCCAGCGACGCACGCGCTCGACGCGCTCCTTCACCTGCACGCGTCGCGGCTCGGCGCGCGGGTCGACCCCGAGGGCACCCTCCGTTCCCTCTTCGAGCAGGATCGCTCGCGCTGGGACCACGACCTCGTCGCGGCGGGAATCGCGCTCCTCGACCGGTCGTCGCGGGGGACGGAGCTGACGGAGTTCCACCTCGAGGCCGCGATCGCCGCGCATCACGCGATGGCCACGGGCAGGGAGGACACGCCGTGGGCCGCCATCGTCGCGCTCTACGACCGGCTCTCGCTGCTGCGGCCCTCGCCGGTCGTCTCGCT
>JAYTLP010000271.1:0-8485 GCA_043729375.1 Myxococcales bacterium | reverse complement strand
TACTCGACGAGCGTGGAGGCCTTAGGCGTGATGACGGGCGTTGCGTCGGGCGCGATGACCGGGGCCGCGACGGTGTGGCCGCCGGAGTGCGTCACCTGGTCGATGGCCGCGAGCTCTTCGGACCCGACGAAGACGAACACGCGCTCGGGCCGCTGCAGGAACTTGATGACGTCATCCGGCGTCGTCAGCACCGCCGAGGTGCGGCCATTCATGTAGTACGACGCGCCGCTCGCCGTGAAGCGGTACTGGCCCAGCGGTGCCTTCGGATCGAGCTGGCGGGCGCGGCCGTAGAGCTCCTTCGGCGAGAGGTGGTGCGAGCAGACCGGGATGAACCAGTAGGCCAGCCCGAAAGTGAACAGCACCTGGACGCCGATTCCCGCGAGCAGGAGCCCGCGCTGGACCCTCGGCAACTTCGGATCATCGGCCTTCGGCCAGATCGCGGGCGCGATCATCGATCCGGCGACCAGCACCGCGAACACGCCGAGGAGAGCGAGCAACACGTCGGCGGTCCACGCGACGGCGTTCGGAAAGCGGATGGGCTCGCTCGTGAGCACCGACACGAAGGTGTCGGGGCCCATGAGCACGTCGTGGCCGAGTACGAACACCAGCGCGCCGATGGCGACGCCCTCGAGCGGCGATGCGAAGCCGTCCTCGAGCAGCGAGTCGAGGTAGCAGCCGGCGAGGATCGCGATGACGGAGGCCGCCGGCACCAGCATGTCACCGATGAGCACGTCCTGCAGCGTGCCCATGAAGTAGGCGCCTGCGAGCCAGGCCGGCAGCAGCACCGATACGAAGCGGTCGTTCGAGCGCTCGGACGACGTCACCCGGTGAGAGCCATCCAGCGAGCGCAGCACGGCGAACGGCAGCAGCGCGCCCCACGGTGCGGTTGCAAAGCCGAGCGGCTTCATCGCGGTGGTGAAGACCGCCTTCCAGTCCGGGATGCGCGGCGTGCCGGCGAGCCACCAAGTCCACGTGCCGCGCTTCATCAAGATGGATGCGGTGAAGCCGGCGACCGCGAGGGTCACGATCCACAGCACGAGAGAGCGCGCGCGGGGTCTCGTGACGAGCAGCGCGGCCGCGACGCCAACGAGCGGACCGAGCGCACCCGCAAAAAGGCCACCTGCGAGCGTGCCGAGGACGAGCCCCGCGACGGCTGCAACGAGCGCGAGCCAGCGGTGTGCGAGGCCCGTGCCCTCGCGCGGCGAAAAGAAATGCGCAAGGCCACCCACGGCGAGCGTGACGCCGAGGAGCAGCGGCGCTTGCGTGGTGAGCTGGCGCGCGCTGAAGAGCGTGACCGGCATCGCGGCGAGCACGACGCCACCGAGGAGCGCGGCGCGAGGACGCAGCACGGCGCGACCGGCCCAGTACGTCGCGAGCAGCAGCAGGATCGAGAGCAGGGCGAGCGGCAGGCGACCGCCGAGCTCGCCCGCGCCGACGAGGCGGAAGCCCTGCGCGACCACGTGCTGGTTCAGCTCGAAGTGCGCGGGTGGGTGGCCGTCGGCGACGAGGCGCGCTGCGTCGGCGACGCGGACCTCGCTCGGGTCCCACAGCCCGGTCGAGCCGAGGCGCGGGACGAAGAGCAAGAGCCCGAGCCCGAGAAGCACGAGTGGCCCGGACCGGACGAGTGAATGAAGCGCGGGGCGCTGGGACGAAAGATCGGGCATCTCGACGACGCGGGACCTTAGCGATGGCAAGCCGGCCTGGCAAGCGCACGCGCGCACAGTTGGTTTCTGCTTGTCGTCGAGTTGTACGACCGTCCGAATCCGTGCGCGCCTCGCTCGTCCGCTGCGCTCGCGACCGCGCACGCCGACGTGCAGCTCGCGGAGAACGAGCCGAAGGTCGCCTGGGCGATCGTCGCGGGCTCGGCGACGGCGCTCGTGTTCTTCGCGGTGGGCGGCACGTTCTTCGCCGGCACCGACGACCCGACGAAGCGGCGCGACGCCAGCGTGGACATGCGCTCGGTGCTCGCGGTGGCCTGCGTCATCGGGTTCGCAGTGCTGCTCGAGGTGCGACCGTCGTTCGACCTCCTCGATCAGCCCGGCGAGCGCCTGAGCTTCGGGCTGCTCACTTCGCTTGCGATCCTGTCGTCGGGCATCGGCCTCGCCGACACACTCGGCGCAGCGCGCCGTGTCGACCCATTTACGTGGTCTCGGCGGCGTCGCCCGATGCCGTCGACGCGTTCCCGCGCGCGTCGCGCTACCAGGAGGCCGGCGGGTTCGACATCGCGTCGACTTTCAAGGTCGACCGCGACAACGAGGTCGGCACGCGCATCGCGGTGCACCTCGGACCGTCGGAGGCGAGCTGGCGCTCGAGCAGCCGATGCGCCGCCTCCGTTCGCTCGACGTCGTCTTCGCCTACGAGCGCCAGCTCCGCACGAACGACCTCCGCGTGAGCATCTGCTCCGCGTCGGTCGGCACGACTTTCTGACGTGGCGAGTCGTGGGCCTTCGCTCTACTCTCGTGGAGTGACTCCCTCACGTGTAGTTCTGTCTCTCGTCCTCGTTCTCCTGCCGGCATGCGGAAGAGGGGAAGCGTCGCCCCAGGCATCCTCCAGGAAGGCCGGTGCCGCATGCGCGCTGCCCGTCGCACCGATCACGTCACGCGCGAGCGACAGGAACGTCGAAGGCAACCCTCTTGCGCTCTGCTCCGGCGCTCCTCTTACCGGTTACTTTCGCGATGGCCGATGCTCGACGGGCGTCGACGATGCAGGTGTGCACGTGGTCTGCAGCGCGGTCACGGATGTGTTCTTGCGGTTCTCGAAGGGCCGAGGAAACGACCTCGTCACGCCGCGTGGAGGCTTCGTCGGCCTCAAGGCTGGTGACCGCTGGTGTCTGTGCGCAGCGAGGTGGAAGGAAGCGGACGAAGCCGGCGTGGCGCCCCCCGTCGTCCTCGAGGCGACACACGAGGCCGCCAGGACGATCGTGAGCATCGAGACACTCCGCGCGCACGCCGCGCACTGACTCAGCGGGTCAGCGACTCGCGCGCTCGGACTCGCCGCGCCAGCTGCGTTGCGGCGAGGGTGAGCGCGACGAGCGCGTCGAGCCCGAGGAGCGGCGCGAAGCTGCGCAGGTCGGCCACGGGGATCTGCTGCATGGCGGCGCCGAACAGCGGTCCCGCGACGGTGAAGGCGAGGCCGACCGCGATGGCGCGTACCAGCGTGCGCGGTGGCTTCGGGGACCGCGCACAAAGGAGCGCGACAATCGCGAGCCCGAGCTGCATGCCGGCCATCATGGAGTGCAGGAGCACCCCGCCGGGCGGGAGCGCATGGCCGTAAACGGCGCGGGAGAGCCGCTCGGAGATGAGCAGCGCGAGCACGGCGTAGCCGCCGGCGCTCGCCGCGAACAGCCCGAGTGTGAAGCGCTCGACGAGCCGGCTCATTTCTTTGCAGCCTCTGCGGTGCGGCCCGGGCGCACGTTCCAGAGCTGCGCGATGAGGATGGCGCCGAGGAGCGCGAACGGCAGCGGGAAGAGCGGCCACTGCGCAAACTCCACGCCCGGGTTCGTCTTGTCCTTGAAGTGGTCGAGCACCGTGCCGAGCCCGTAGCCGACGACCGAGGCTGCCAGGTACTGCGCGCCGTCGAAGAGGCCGGCTGCGGTGGCCACGGCCTTCTTGCCGCCGAAGTCCATCGAGGCTGCGCCACCGACGAGCGAGTGTGCGCTCTGGATGAAGAACGCGATGCAGAGCAATAGCACCGCACCGCCCCAGAGCGAGCGGTACGCGAACGACAGGAGCAGGAGGATCACCGCCTGGCCGATGAACGCGAAGAAGATGACCGGCGCACGACGCGCGCCGAACACCTTGTCGGACAGGTTGCCGGCGACGAGGCCGCCGAGGATCGCCATGACGGGCGTGCCGAGCGCGACGGTGTTGTAGGCGAGGTTGCTCTTCAGGTCGGCCGCCTTGATCGAGAACACGGTGGCGAAGTAGCCCGACCACCAGTGGTCGATGGAGTTGCGCGTCATGCCGATGCAGATGGACGACGCGGCGATGAGCCACGCCGCCTTCGACGCGAACACCTTCCGAAGGACGAAGCCCAGCGAGGGACGCTGCGCGGCTTCCTCGGCTGTCTCGTCGGCCGTGTCGAACGAGAAGCCGGCGTCGGCCGGCGTGTTCTCGACGAACTTGAGGTTCACGAAGAACATCACGACGAGGATCGCGGCCGGGACCCAGAAGCAGTACTGCCAGGGCAAGAGGCTGAGAATGAGCGGCGAGAACTGGAACGCGAAGAGGCGGCCACTCTGGATCATGATGCCGAAGATGCCGGCAAACGAGCCGCGCTCGCGGACGTGGAACCACGCGGCGTTGATCTTCACGATCGAGAGCGCACCGAACGACTGGAAGTAGTGGTTTGCGCCCCACAGCACGGCGAAGGTGGCGATCATCGTCGAGGCCGTCATGCCGTGCGTGTAGACGGCGGGGGTGACGACGGTGCCGCCCTTCACGACGGCAGAGTGGCCGAGAAACACGAAGCAAGCGCCGAAGGCGAGGTTGAAGAAGGCAGCGCCGGCCGAGCCGAGGAGGATGGCGCGCTTGCCGCCGATCCTGTCGGCAAGGGGACCGTTGAGGAACACGGCCGAGCCGTAGACGAACGTGGCAGCGGAGACGATCTTGCCGTAATCGGCATTGGACCAGCCGTACATCTCCTTCATCGCGGCCTGGATCGCGGCCAGGTTGTAGCGCGACATGTAGAAGAAGCCGTACATGAGGCCGAGGAAGATCCAGTTCATCCTTCGACGGGCAACGAAGCCCGGCGGATGCACCACGGGCGGTGCGAGGCCGGCAGCGACGGGATCGGCGAGGCTCATCGGGGAGCGCTCATATCACACTCGAGGGGCGGTATGCTCGTGGGCATGGAGCGCATCGCACGGCTCATGGACAGCGCGGTCGGCGTGGTGTTCCCGTCGGCGCAGGTGGTCGTGGTCGAAGAGGGCCGCGAGCGGCTCGCGCACGCGGCCGGAACCACGCTCGAGCAGCCGTTCGACCTGGCGTCGCTGACCAAGCCGCTGTGCACCGCGGCGCTGGTGCTGCGCCGGGTGCATGCGGGTGCCCTGTCCTTCGCGGACCGGCCCCGTCCAGAGTCGACGATCGAGCAGCTCCTCGCGCACGCGGGCGGCGTGCCGGCGGTGCTGCCACTCGGTGATCCTGCGCATCCGTCCGCGGCGATGCGGCGAGCGTGCATCGAGCGCGCACGCACCGTCGCGCTCGACCACGCGCCCGGCACGCGCTCCGTTTACAGCGACCTCGGCTACATCCTCCTCGGCGACGCGGTCGAGCGCACCGGGAGCGCGCTCGACCGCGCGTTCGCGAGCGAGGTCGCACGCGGCGCGTCCGTGGCGTTCGGCCCCTGCGCTGGCGCGGCACCGACGGAGGGCCCCACCGGTGTCGTGCACGACGACAACGCGAAGGCGATGTGCGGCGTCTCCGGCCACGCGGGTCTGTTCGGCGATGCGCGCGCGGTGTCGACGCTGATCGCCGCGTGGGTCGACGCGTGGCACGGCGAAACGTCGACCTTCGACCCCGCGCTCGTGCGACGCGCGTGGGAGCCAGCGGGCGTCCCCGGATCGACGTGGGGCCTCGGCTGGGATCATCCATCGCCCACCTCCTCGTCGGCCGGTACAGCGTGGCCGAGCACGGGCGTCGGCCACCTCGCGTTCACCGGCTGCTCGGTGTGGATCGATCCGCCACGGCGACGCTGGGTCGTGCTCCTGTCGAACCGCGTGCACCCCACGCGAAGCAACGAGCGAATCAAGGCATTCCGCCCCGCGCTGCACGAGGCAGTCGTGAATGTCTTGTGACCTCCAGCCGTACCCGTGCCTCCACCACGCCAGAGAAGGGCCCACGTCCGGGCGAGCGGTGACCTTTCTCCTGAAAGCGGGTCATGGCGTGGCTCGCCTGGAGCAGTCGTGAACGGAAGGCTGCTTGCGATGAGTTCTACTCGTACGGACGCGAGCCCGTGCGGAACGCTGGTCGAGGCGGGGTGCTGGGGCGTCGATGCTGCGATCGGGAGGCGACGAGGTCCGCAGCACTTCAGGCTTGCGGCTTTCGCGCCACGGCGCGTGTGTCACCGCGTCCACGGTCTGCCGTAACCGACTGCAAGTGCTCGGGCCGTGCGCTGGTCCGCTCCGTGTACCTGCAGCGCCGCATGAGCAGACTCCTTCAGATCGGCTTCATCTGGCTCGGCTGCGCGCTCGCGTGGGTGGTCCTAGGCTCGACGCTCGTCCAGCGCTCGGGCGAGACCTCGAGCGAGCTCCTCGACGAAGTGCACGCGCTGTGGGGGCCGCCGCTCGAGCTGCGCGCCCCGACCGGCATCTACCTCGTCACCGAGAAGCGCAAGCAGCGCACGACCGTGCGCGACGCGGCCGGGCAGGAGGTGCAGACGGAGGTGGAGCACGACGAGGTGGTGCCGCACACCATCCGCCTCGACGGCAGCGACCTCCACGCGAAGCTGCACCTCGTGCAGCGACAGAAGGGCCTTCTGTGGTTCCCGACGTACGATATCGAGCTGCAGGGGCGCTACCGGCTAGCCAACGACAGCGACGAGACGCGCCGCATCGACTTCTCGGTGCCGCTGCCGGGCGACCATGCTGTCTTCGACGGATTCGCGGTGCTCGACGACGACGGCCGTGCCCAGGAGCTCCGCGTCGACGGGAGCAACATCGTGTGGTCGGCGATCCTCGGCGCGAACGAGGCACGCACGTTCCACGTCTCCGTGAAATCCCGCGGAACGAGTCGCTTCGGCTACGCGCTCGGCGGGGACGCGCGAGACTTCCGCCTCTTGGTCGAGACCGACTTCGCTCGGGTCGACTTTCCTGCCGGCACGATGTCACCGACCTCGCATCACGCGAGCGACGGCACGTGGCGCGGCGAGTGGAAGTTCGAGCGCCTCATCGCCGGCACGGGCATCGCGCTCGACCTGCCGCAGCGCGTGAACCCGGGCCCGCTCGCGTCCCGCATCACGTTCTTCGCCCCGGTGGGGCTGCTGTTCTTCTTCTTCGTGGTCGCGGTCCGCGCCTCGGCCCGGGGCGAGCGCATCCACCCGCTCAACTACTACTTCTT
The DNA here is from genome assembly GCA_043729375.1 of Myxococcales bacterium. Lineage (GTDB taxonomy): Bacteria > Myxococcota_A > Polyangia > Palsa-1104 > Palsa-1104 > JBDTCO01. The sequence goes on along the minus strand of JAYTLP010000271.1, from coordinate 1,430 downwards.
CGGCTGCGCATTCTTCGCGTTCCACCTGCTGTTCGCGTACCTCGTCGATCAGGTGGCTATCGGACCGGCGTTCGCCATCGCGTCGTTGACCTCGGTCTTCCTCGTGGTCAGCTACGCACGACTGTTCGTGAGCCTGCGCTTCGCTGTGCTGGACATGGGCATCGCGCAGCTCCTGTACCTCGTGCTGTTCTCCGCGACCTTCCTGTGGAAGGGCTACACCGGGCTGTCGATCACCGTAGGTGCGGTCGTCACGCTCTTCGTCATGATGCAGTTCACCGGCCGGCGCGCCAGCGAGGAGCTGCTGGCGCCGGGAGCGTAACCGTCAGAGACGGAGATCGGCGTGGTCGCGGACGAGGGCTCGGTCCTCGGCGCCGAGCGAGTGATCACCGGGCCGCGAGCACCACCCGAGGGGCGCGTCCAGCCGGAACATGCCGTCGGGCTCGACCGTCGCGCTGTCGGTGCCGAGGCGCTTCCACACGACATCGGTCGCCTCGACGGATCGGCGCGAGCCCGACGGATCGGCTCAGCAGTCGGCCTCACCCTCGAGGACGAGGAACGCGCGCGGGCGACGAGCGCGACGAGCAGGCGCTGGTCGATGGGCAGCCGCGCCTCCCGGTCGGCGAAGTGCGGGAACACGGCGTCGAGCCGGTGCGAAAACTCCACGGTCAGAAGCGAGATGGCTCGCCCGCCAGGCTGCGCGCGACCTTGACCCCGGCAGTGCCGCTCTGCTGCGAGACGACGAGCTCGATACGCTCGTCCTGCGCGCCCGCCCGAAGGGCCGTCTTGGCCCAGCGCGAGTGACCGACCACGGCGATGCGCGCGCCGTCGATCCTTGGTGCACCGACGAGATCATCGACCGCGCGGGACATGCCGTAGGCCCAGGCACCGATGACGCCCCACGCGATGTCCGGCGTGGCCATGTCTTCCTCGATGTCGCTGCTCCGGAACGTGGCGATGGCGTAGCCACGCGCGAGGATGGTCGTGAGCGGAAACGAGCCGGCCTGGATGCCGCGTGTGTCGTCGCCTGGCGCGCTCCAGTACGACGCCAGCGCGGAGCGGGTCCAGACAATCCGCGGGTCCGCGCTCACGCCGTGGTTGCCGCACTTGTTCACGATGAGGAAGACCGAAAGCAAACCCTGGCCACGCGAGCGGAACACGAACGGCGAGGTCGCAAGCGTGCCTGGCGGGCCGTGGCGCAGCTCGACCTCGTCATCAAGAACCCGCCGGCAAGGTCGTCCTCGTGCGCGAGCGGCGCAGAGGTGACCGTCGTTGCGGGTGGCGAGAAGCCGTGAACATCGTGCGAGAACAGCCGCAGGAGCTCCGGGCGGCGGTGTGCCGCGCGGTGACCCCGCAGATGTCCGCCGCTTGCTGCCACGTGATGCGCTTCTCGATCGCCTTCTGAATCACTTCTTGTCTCGTCATGGCCCTGA
>JAYTLP010000270.1:0-4557 GCA_043729375.1 Myxococcales bacterium | reverse complement strand
TCCCACTCGCCCGGGTCTGCGCCTTGCCATCCTTGCGCTTGGGCGTCTTGCACTCGAGGCAGTACGTGACGCCACGGAACCCGACGAGTAGGTCCGGGGCCCCTGCCTCGTTGATGCGCGTCACGCTCGCGCCGACCGAGCGCAGCGCTTGGACGATGTCGCCTTCGAGCGTGTCGCGACGAGCGGCCCTACGCATAGCGCGCCAGCCTCCGTCCGACGGACTCGGCCAGAGTCAGCGCGCCAGCTATGACCAGGTTGTGCGTGAACGTCGCGATCCATGGCCGAACCACGACGGGCAGCCACATCACGCCAACCAACAGCGGCGCCGTGTTCACGACCCTCGGCGAGTCGCACGCCACGCATCTTCTCGTCGGACTAGAACCCCACGATGTGATGTTGCAGACCGGACAGCGAGCCGACCACTCGTACTCGGGGTCACTCACTGCGCCGGCTCCAACAACTTGCGCCACTCGGCCACGTCAGCCGCACTGAAGCACACTGCGACGGTAGCCCCGGGCAGGCACGCCGCCACCACATTGGTCGACCGCCGTAGCGCCTCCCGCAGCTTCGTGATCAGCAGGTCCTGCTTCATCGCCATCGCCTTCCACTCGTCCGCGCTGACCTTGCTCACTTGCCGCCCTCGGCGAGCTTGCGCCAGGCGTCGAGCGGGTAGGCATGGCGACCGGAGCTGCCGAGCAGTCGACACGACTCGCCCAGCGCCGCCCGCAGTTCCGCGTTCTCGGCGCGCCCTACGGCTTCACCGGACTCAAACCCTCGCCGATACCAGTCCTCGCGTTGGCCGTAGCGCTTCGCCCTCGCGGCGTCGCGCTCGGCGCGTAGTTCCGCCTCGCGCTCGTGCGCGGCGACGAGGGCGCGGGCAGTTGCCGCATGACGCTTGTGGTCGTACTGGCGATGCCATTCGAGGTGGATGTAATCGGCCGCGCTGGCGACCGCCTCCGGCATGCTCGCCCGCGCCGCCTCGCGCGCGTCGTGCTGCTCGACGATGTAGCGGGCCATCGTGCATGACGCGCATGGCTCGTGCGGCTCCGCCGCCTCGCTAGGCTCGTCGGGGTGCAGCGCGTTGAAGGCGTCGACCTCGACCATCTCTGCGATGGTCGCCCGCGCGATCCGCACAGCCTCATCTTCGCCGTCGCTCATATCGATCCCCCTATCCTCGCGAGCGCGGCGAGCACGCGGCGATCGTAGTGCCCGCATGTCGTGCGCCCGGTGAAGCCAGCGTTTCCGCATCCGTGCCCGAGTAGTGCGCGCCGCACGTTGCCATGAGCGCGCGCGATCCACGCCTGCAGCTCGGCGGCTCCGGCCGCATACCCGATCGCCGGAGCCTGCAGCTCCGCACACCGGCGAGCGCTCCGCGTACGAGCCTGCAGCGGCCCGCAGAATCGCACGCCACGAACGATCGACGTCACGCCGTGCTGCCATCGGGTCTCGACGTACGCGACGGCTAGGAGCATTTCAGCGCTCACCGCTGGCGATGCGGCGGCGTACGCGGCTCGTACGTGTTGCGCGGCCGTCGTGAGCGGCATGCGAGACGAGAGCGAGAGCACGAGAGCGAGAGCCTTCGCGATCACAGCACACCCCATTGATTCGAGACCATGATCAGCATCACTCGGGCACCGCCACACCGCGCCGGCGCGCGACGCTCTGCGTATAGGCGATCGCGTCGATCAGGAACGCGCGCGCCTGCGCCTGATTCATCCCCCTCCACGCTCCGGTGTGATCGGTGCGCTCGCGGTGATGCTGCCGGCATAGCGGGATGCACGTCGCGTCGCTCGCCTTCTGACCGATGCCGCGGCGGCCGGCGTGGTCGGCTTCGATATCGCCAGCGCACGGCGTATGCCACGCGACCGCGCCGGCCCACCATAGCGGCGTCGACTCGCCGCGGCGCTCTGCGGCGAGCGTCATCTCTGCGAGCACGTTCACCGACGCGCAACACGCGAGCGACTTCACGAAGCCCATGTAAGGCCAGGCGCGCTCGCGGTTGCGATACTTCGGAGCCTTGCGGTTCGCGTGGTTCGCGCCGAGCTTTTTCAGCGGCCCGATCACTTCGCGCGCTCCATCGCGGCGATCCGCTCACCCGATCGCGCGCGGATCACGTGCGGCTCCCACCGCTCGCGCATGTCGCCGCGGCCGCGCGTACACCGAGATCCGACCTGCGCGCCGCACAGATTGCACGCGACGACGCGCGCGCTGCCGTCGCGCTCCGCCTTAGACGGGCCGGACAACGGCGCCCCCGATCTCTAGCGAGCGGATGCCGTCGACGAAGATCCGCGCCTGCTGTGCGGCGAGCGCCTTGGATCGCCGCGACGGCATGAGCGTCACGAAGTTCGCATGCGTCGGGCTCTCGCCCGGCACCGGCGGCCCTCCGGCCGTGCGCTGCAGGAAGCATTGACGCGTGATCAGGAAGCCCGTGAGGAACTGCAGCGGATGCATCGGCGACGATTGCAGCGTGCATGCTTGCCCGAGCGCGAAGCCGATCCAGATCGCCGCGTCGACCTCGCCGCGCTTCCAATGCTCGCATGTCTTCTCCCAGGCGCGCCGCACGTTGTGGCGCGTCTCCGGGCGGCCCTCGACCGGACCCGGGGGATTGATCTGCATGAGCCCACCGCGCCACTCCTGCGCGTAGCCGTCATCGCGCACGGTGTAGTGCCGCGCCGCCTTCACGGTGTGATGGTTCCAGTAATCGGACGTGAACGGATCGAGATCGATCCCGCCGCCGCCGACTCGCCGTGACAGCTCGCAGAGCGCGACCGGCGTGCCGTGATCGTCGGTCGCGTGCGAGTGCAACACGTTGCGCGCCGGCTTCGCGAGCCCTGCGCCGATCACGACTCGTCCCCTAGTACGATCTCGACGGCGATCGAGCGGCCCACGTAGAACGCGCGATCGCGGCCGCGCTCATTCTTCACGTAGAACGTGATCTCCTGCGATGTGTCGCATTCCGGCGCCGTCGCCTCGCGTCCCTTGATCGTCACCTGTATCTGCGGACCGAAGCCGCGGTGACTGATCTCGACCGCGATGATCTCTCCGATGATCTTCACGACGGCACCGGGAGCGGCATGCGGCGATCGATCTCGTCGAAGCATGCCTGCGCGGCGATCGCGCAGGCGTCCGCCTCGACTCGCGACGGGCCGATCTTGCGGATCATCATCGCCTTGACCGCGTCATCGCCGAGCACGAGCCGGAGCAATGCGCCCGGATCGATCATCACCGCGAGCAGCGCGCTCGTCTTCATGCCTCGCACGTGAGCGCGGATGATCGCCGCCCCCTGCGCTTCCGTGAACCCGTCGTTGCTCTTCGTAGTGGCCATGTCGTCGCTCCTCGTTTGGGGTTGTCGTGTCGGTCGTTCTGCCTGCCGTCGCGCGAGAGCGCGGCGACCGGCACAACGTCCGACGGTCGGACGCCGGCGATCTGCTAGCCGCTCGTCGGCGTCCAGATCATCGATCGCTCGTCGGATAACTTCACCGCCTGCAGCATCTCCGCGCATTGCACGCGGCCCACGCCGTACTGATCGGCGAAGTACGCGGTGCCGGCGATCATCATCTCGATCACCGTAAGCGGGTCGAAGCCGCCGTCGATCACCGAGCGGAAAAACTCACCGATCTTCGCTTTCTGAACCATCTTGTCGTGCGCGCTCGACGACTTCCGAGGATCGATCCCCGTCAGGCTGCCCTGCGTTGTCAGAATCCGATCCAGTCGCGTGCTCGCTCCGGTGCTCATGTTCGCTCTTCGCTTTCGTGACCGGGCGGCCCGGCCCTCGCGGTGTGTGTTTCGCTACGTGCGCGCGCAGCAACGTACGCGCGCCCTCTGAGATCGTGCCGTCAGGAAAGACCACGCGCGCGGCGAGGAGCTGCGGCCATAGGATCACGGCCGTCTGCACCGCGAGCCCGGCCGCGCGCGCGAGATCTTCGAGGAAGTCGGGAGCCATCGCTCCGCCGGGGAAGCCCTCCCAGAGCCATAGCCATCGCCGGCGCTCATCTGCCGGCATTCCGCCGCGGGCTCGCTTCCAATGCGGCAGCGGCCACGTGGTGAACGCTGCGAGTAGCTTCTTAGCCTCCGCGCGATCGGCGACGATCGCGAGCCCGGTTTGTTCCGTGTCTCCACGGAACGGCTGCAGCATCTCGACGAGACCGGCCGGCATGGCTAGCGCTTCGAGCCCTTCGGCTTCGTCGGCTTGGAGCCCTTCGGCTTCGCGTTGCGCGCTTTCTTCATGCCGGAGATCGGAATCACGTTGTCCCGCGTCTCGCCGTCATCGGCCGCGCTCTCGCCGTTGTCACTCGGCGACTCGCCGTGATCCTCGGAGCCCTCGAACGGCGCCGGCTCGTCGGTCTCGCCGTCATCGTCAGGCGACTCGCCGCCGACGTAAACGGCATCGCCGACCGTGCTCGTGTGCATGCTTCCGCCGTCATCCTCCGGCGGCCCGACGTGACCGGCCGCCTCGACGTGATCATCCTCGTCGAGTTCCGGAAGATCGAGCTGCCGATCGCGGAGATCCGCCGGCCGCACGTCGATGATCTCGTGCGTGTCGAGCCTCACGACCTC